>JBEKZQ010000180.1:0-12450 GCA_049509675.1 Thermoguttaceae bacterium
GCCCTGGAGTTGACCGCCACCAATACGTACAGCGGGGGAACGACCGTTGGCGGCGGCGTGCTGCGATTGAGCAACTCGGCCGCGCTGCCCGGCGGCAATCTCACGCTTGTCGGCGGCGTGGTGGAACTGGCGGCCGGCGACTTTACCCGCGCCCTCGGAACCAGCGCCGGCCAGGTTCAATTCACTGACGACGGCGGGTTCAGCGCCTCGGGGGCCAATCGCGTGGTGAATCTGGGCGGGACGTCGGCCCAAGTAACCTGGGCGGCGAACGGCTTCCTGCCCGACGGATCGACCTTGCTGCTCGGCTCGGCCAGCGATGATTCGATGGTCGATTTCCAAAACCCGATCAACCTTGGGGCTGTGACCCGCACGGTGCAAGTGACGGGTGGCTCGGCAAGCGTGGATGCCCAACTCAGCGGCCTGCTCAGCGGCAGCGGGGGGCTGATCAAGAGCGGCAACGGAACGTTGGCGTTGACCAATACGGATAACTATGCCAATGGCTTTACGGGCGGGACCACGATTGCCGGCGGCACGCTGGAGTACTCCGATCCGTCGGCAGTGGACGGCGGCAACATCGAGTTCGCCGGCGGCAACCTGGTGCTGAGCCTGGGCGGAATCTCCGGCGGCGGCTCTGTGAGCAGTACCGATGGCGCATCGCGCCGCGCCGCTTTGTCGCCGTCGGCCGGCGGCGAGTCGCCGGCCGCGCCGGCCCCCGCGGCTTACCGCCCCCCCGTGGCCGGAGTGCCGGAACCCTGTACGCGGGGGCGGCGGGTCGTCGCACAGCCGGCCCGCCAGGGCCTGGTCGCCCGCCTGCGGCGCAGGAGGGCGTGACGGAAATCAAATTATGACTGCGAAGGTCTAGGCCCACTGTAACTTGGAAATTCGACTCAACGAGGTGCATCGATGCGACGCAAACGGCTGTTCTGGATTTGTTTGTCGCTGCTGCTGTGTTCCGGCGGATGGCTGGCCGCCGCCGATGGCCCGCCGCGGCAGCCCTGGTTTCCCAAGGCCCCGCCGCTGCCCAGACCGGCCGGCGAGGTGATCCGCGCCGCGACCGTCGCGGAATTGTTCCGCGCCGCCAAGGACGTGCGGCCCGGCGGGACGATCCTGCTGGCGGACGGGCATTATCCGCTCCCCCGGTTTCTCGAGCTGCACACCGACAACGTCACCCTCCGCAGCGAGTCCGGCCGGCGCGACAGCGTGGTCATCGACGGCAGCGGCCGGCTGGGAGAATTGATCTGGATCTCGCGCTCGAGCGGCGCGACCATCGCCGACCTGACCATCCAGAACGTCAAGTGGAATGGGTTCAAGCTCACCTCCGACATCGGCGTCACGAAGGTCACGATCTACAACTGCGTGATCCACAACGTGTGGCAGCGGGGCATCAAGGGCCCGATGGTCCCCAAGGAGAACCGCGAGAAGCTGCGGCCGACCGACTGCCGCGTACAGTACTGCCTCTTCTACAACGACCATCCCAAGCAGCCCGGCGACGACGACTCCGACTCCTTCGGCGGCAACTACGTGGGCGGCATGGACATCATGTACGCCAAGCGCTGGACGATCAGCGACAACGTGTTCGTGGGCATCCACGGCCGCACGGGCGAGGCCCGCGGCGCCATCTTCCTCTGGGTCGATGCCGAGGACTGCATCGTCCAGCGGAACATGATCATCGACTGCGACTGCGGCATTTGCCTGGGCAACTCGCACCGCGGCGAGGGGACCACCGTCCACTGCACCCGCTGCACCGTCCGCAACAACTTCGTCACCCGCTGCCCGGAAAACGACATCCTCGCCGACTACACCCGCGACTGCAAGATCCTGCACAACACGGTCTGCGATCCCGGCTCGCGCCAGCAGCGGCTTATCCGCCTGGTACACGACAACGACGGGCTGGTGGTGGCCAGCAATCTGCTCAGCGGCCGCGCGATGCAGGTCGAAACCACGAGCCCCATGCAGATCGAGGGCAACGTGATCAAGGACGTGACGGCTTGGCTGGTCGATCCGGCCGCCGGGAACTTGCACCTGCGGCCGGGCGCGGCCCGAGCCCTGGGCGCGGTCAAGCGGCTGCCCGAGGTCCCCGAGGATATTGATCGGCAGCCGCGCCCGCCATCCACGGTGGCGGGGGCCCACCAGCCGGCAAGCGACCGCTGAACCCCACCGCCGCCCGCAACCCAACAGAAAGCCCTTCCCGCCTCTTCCTTTCGCCGTAAACGTTCATGGCTTCCAAAGTAGCAGGCACAGTCCCTGTGCCGTCCGCCAGAAGCCTGTGGCTTCTGAAAAGAACCTGCGGCTGGGGCCGCAGGGCGGACGGCAGGCGGAGTCTGCCTGCCACCTCAGAGGAGCCGTGCAGGAGATCGACCCATGCGACAAGCTGCTTGGCTGCTGATCGTGTTCGTCTTGGCCCCTTTCGCAGCAGGCCGCGAGTACGCCCCGCGCGTGCTCTCGCCCCTGCGAGCCGACGCCTACAGCATGCAGACCTTCGCCCAGTTCCCGCCATGGCGCGGTCTGCGCGGCGACGCCCTGGCTTGGGAGGTCTATAAGTACCTGGTCGATACCCGCAGCGGCCTCTTCCATTGCAACGAGGTGCTCGAAGGCGACGACGCTTTGAGCGAGTACAACAACGTCCGCGACCCGGTGAAGATCATCAACGTCTACGGCTATGCGTACTGCGGAATCCTCGGGCCGACGATGGCGGGCGTCTGGGAGGACATCGGCGGTGGGGCGGCCCGCACCGTCACCCTGCCCGGCTGCTCCCACGTCGTCGCCGAGGTCTTCTACGGCAACAAGTGGCATTACATGGACCTGGACCTGCGGGCCGTCTTCCGCCGCCCGGACGGCACGCTGGCCTCGCTCGACGAGGCGCGGCACGATCGGTCGCTGTGGCGCGACCGGGGGCCGCTGTTCTTCCCCAACGATCCGCTGGACCAGACCCGGCGGATCTACGAAGAAACCCGCGTGGACAATTACCACGGCTTCAACCAGGGCGGCCACACGATGGACTACGTGCTGCGGCAGGGCGAGACGTTCACGCGCTGGTGGACGCCGCAGGGCGGACGATGGAACCACCGGCTCGAATGGAACCGCGAGGCGTGGTTGCGGCAACTCATCGAGCAGCCGCCGCGCGGCCCCAAGCCCAACCACCGCGACTTCACCATCCACAACCATGGCAACGGGCGGTTCGTCTACCGGCCGGACCTCAGCGACCGCTCGTCCGACTTCACCGACGGGGCCTACGACGCCCGCAACGTGCGGCCGGCCGCCGCCGGCTTGACCTTGAAAGACCCGGGCGAGGGCTACGCGATTTTCGAGGTCCGCTCGCCCTACGTGATCGTCCCCAAGGTTGGCCGGCTGGACACGCTGGCCGGGGACCGCGAGGCCGCCGAGGTCGAGCTTGTGGCCCGCGGCGCCTCGTTGGCGCTTTCGTTGGACAACGGCCTGACGTGGCGCGACCTGCCCGCCCCGGCCGCCGCGCCGTTGGACTTGACCCCGCACGTCGCCGGCCGCTACGGCTACCTGCTGAAGATCGTGCTTCGCGGGCGGCCGGGCCAGGCCCTCGTCCGGGCGCTGGCCATGACCACCTGGGTGCAGGTCGCCCCGGCTTCCCTGCCCGCCCTGGCCAAGGGCACGAATCGCATGGAGTACTGCAGCGGCGACCACTACGGCCTGAAGACCCGCGTGCTGGAGATTCGCTCCGAGGCCGGCAAGCCCGAGGAAACGCTGAAATACCTGGCGGCTCCGCCCGCCGACTACGACCCCAGTCGCAAGACGGAGCGCATCCACGGGCCGGCCGTGGTCAAGATCCAGGCGCCGCCGGGCACGAAGATTGCCTGGCTCACGGCCGCAGGCGCCTTTTCGACCCACCAGCGCGAGGCCGCCCGCAACACCCGCAACACCATCTCCTACGCCGTAGACAAGCCCGAGGCATTCCACGAGATCTACCGTGCCGAGGTCCCCGCCGACACGGCGCATTGGCACACCAACGCCCATCGCGAGATCAGGCTCGATCGCCCGGCGGCGCGGGTCTACGTGCGTTACGTGGGCGATCCGGCGCTGAACAATTTCCATCTCTATGCCCATTGTTTGGACGACGGCCGCGCGTCGGCCCGGCCGGTGACGATCACTCATCGTTGGCGCCAGCCCGACGGCCCCAGGAGCCGCACGGTCACGCTCGTGCAGCCGGGCGCCTACGAAGTGGCCGTGGACGCCGAGCCGGTCTGCGAGTCGATTGAAATCGCCGTGCCCAGCGACACGGCGGCAGAAAAGAAAGGACCATAGAATGAAAGCCGCGATCCATGAGACAAGCGCGCTTCTTGCGGCCGTGCTGCTCCATCTTCGAGGGTTTTCAGGCCGCCGGGCCCGCCGACCGCCGCAAGTACCTGGGCGACGACGGCGTCCACTGGCGCGGCGAAGGCATGGAAATCGCCGGTCGGGCCTGGGGCAAGACGCTCGACCAGATCCGCTTTGTCTTGCGGGACCAGATGTAACAGAACCCCATTTCGCCAAGTGTGCGAAGTCTTCCGGGACACGTGCATTCCACACACTAGCCCGAAGCGCAAGCGAGGGACTTGCGGCGATTCTCCCTCGCTGGCGCTTCGGGCTAGTGTCTCGCATCACAACTTTGCAGTTCTCCTGAGGTCTTGCAGCCATTTCCCCAGGGGAGCTCGGGGCGGAATGGCTTGGCAACAGCCCAGCGCAGACCGCCCGAACACCCTTTCTCTCGCCCATCGGACAACCCTTCCGATACCTCAGAGGTGTTGGTATAATCACATCTGATTGACTTGGCAGGCCTCATTCGGGTGTCCCGAGGACGATTCCGTGACTATCAGTCTGGAACAGTTCGTCCAACATCTGACGCAAAGCGGCCTGATGTCGGCGGCCGAAGTCTCCAAGTTCCAGGATAGCCTTCCGCCCGAGCGGCGGCCCAGGGATGCCCAGCGGCACTTACCCGGCTATAATCATGGCCTGACCCCCTATCGAAAGGAGATTTCCATGCGGAAACTGACTGTCGTACTGATGCTGCTGCTTGGGGCGATTGCCCAAGCGGAGGAAAAACATGCCACGAAGATTTGGGACCGAAAAGATCCACTCGGTGAAGTTCCAAAACGCATCACCGACGCCTATCCTCTGTCCGATCAAGAGAACAAGGGCGGCTGGGTGAAGTTCGAGCCTATGAGCGATGAGTTCGAGGGCAAGGAACTCGACCGCAACAAATGGACGGTCGGCCTGGAATGGTGGAAGGGCCGTCAGCCCGCCCTGTTCAGCGAGAAGAACGTCACCGTTTCGGATGGCAAGCTCCATCTGACCATGCGAAAGGAGAAACTGCCCGCTGAACTGGAGAAGCAGGGCTATCACGACTACCCATTGGCACCAGCCGCTGTTTCTGATTTTCGACAGCGAAACCATGCCCGAGTGGTTCGGGATGCCGAAGGACGAGGACTTGCCTTCGACGTTCAGCGTTGAGTATGTCCGGGCGTGGAAGAAACCAGGATAAAGGAACAATGCTTACTTGGATTGGGTTTTCCCAAGTAAGCCACGTATCTTGTCGAGGTAGAGATTCATGGCATGATCCCGTATCGAGGGAATTCAAGCCCGCGTCACCATTGCCTCGACGCGCAAACTACTTCATGGAAGAATATCTCTTGGTCGACTGCGTTGCTGCCGGGAGGCTGTCGGAAGGATATCGCGCGGTCGTGAACCGTAATTCCGGGGAGTGTGCGGGAAAATCTGGCTCATTCGTGGTCGGCGATCGCGGCGAGACTGAAGAATCGGCGATGGCGATCGGGCACGTATCGTCGGGACACGAGAGCACGCTGAGCAGTCCCGTTTTTTCCGGCGGCAAAACACCCCGCTTGATCGCATCACTCACCAATTCGTAGCATGGAGGATTCTCGCGGGCCGCTTGCCCGGTCGTGCCTCGGGGCGTAAAAGTCGTCACGGCGAATTGCAGCGGCGCGGAGATCGCCACCAAGCGGTGATCGGTCGTCTTCTGTTTGTCCTTGTAGTACCAATCTCCGCCGATTCGGCCACCGTATCCGGCGACGTCTCCTTCCACTTCGTAGTGTTGGAAGCGGGTGGCGGTGATCGCAATGTCAACGTAGGCGATGACCACGCTGTATCGATTTCGCTGGTCGGCGGGGAGCCTTTGCACGATTTCCTGCAATAGCCTGGCGCGGTCGATCTCTTTAGGGCTGACCGAAGTTACCGAGACGCGCGTCACGACGACCTCGGCGACGGCACGGTCCGCGGCGTTCAGTTTCAACGTGCTCAGCCACTCGGCTTTCGTGGAGGCGGAACTATCGACAAAGCCTTCGAAAACCGTATCCGTAAGGAGCTTCACGTTCGGTTTGGCATCCGGCAGAAGGTAATTATTCCACTTCAGAACCTGTCCCGTTGCCCCGTCCCGCAGCGAGCCCACGAGCCATGCGGGCTCAAGCAGGGCCTCGTTGCCCGAGAGCATTACCTCTCCGTAAGCCGGATTGGCCAAGGCAGGCAAACCATCCCTCACGATGGAAATCGTGGGATGTCCTTGCTTCTTGCCAAAAATCTGCGCCGTCAGGGGGGACGGCACTGCCCAGGCAATCGCCAACAACAAGGCAGAACAGGCGACTTTCGTCCGGTTCATGAAAGAAGATCCTTCGCGTTTGACCGTCTTCCCTCAAGGCTGGAAAGAGTTTACGGACACATGCCGCTCGGCTGGCAAGCACCAAGGCGCAGGGGGCGGCGAGTCTACAACAATCCAGTCCTTCGTTCAAGTGGGATTCTTCATCCGCTTGAGTTGGAAGATGACGGCCAGCTTCTTACAACGAACTACGCTATAATGGGGGGCATCCAGCTTGTTGCGAGGAACGCCGTGGCCGTTGCCCTCGGACAATTCGTCAAGCAACCAGCGATTCCCGGCGAAGCCCGCTGCGGATGGGGTTCGTCCGAGAAGGAAGCGCGTGGGAACGCGCGAAATGGCAAAATGGCCAAGGCAGTGAAGGTGGAAGCGGCGTCGTTGCGTAGGTTCAGGTTGGCGGAGGCGTCATGTTGGCAGTGTTATCGAACAGGTGGAAGGCTATATTATTGAACGACTTATTCAGTGGAGACGAGCGGGATCGAACCGCCAACCCCTAGCTTGCAAAGGTAACAGTGACGTTTACGGCAGTAGCTTGCGAACCCACGTCAGAACGGGATGGCGTCCTGCTCTTCCACCGGTTCCGCAACTCGGCCGAAGTCCAGGATGTAGTCCGCCGCTGCGCTGGCCGCCGTGGCGGCGGTGAAGATCGCCCTATTGTCGGACTTGAGAACTTCCAGCCAGTGGCCCAGGTAGGCGGCAGCATTGTCGAGGGGGCGCTCGTTGGGGATGCCGAGGGCGGCAGTCAAGAAGGCCCCGGCAAGCTCGGCAACCAGTTCCTCGGCGGAGTAGCTCCGGTCTCCGAACCGGGCCAACTTGTCGATACGGTGCAGGCGGGACTCGTGGCCGGTCCAGTGGGCAAGCTCGTGAAGGGCGGTTGCGTAATAGGCGGCTTCGCTATCAAAAGCCGCTTTGATGGGCAACTGAATACGGTCGTTCAACGTGTCGAAGAATGCCCGGTTGCCACCGTGATGGACATCAGCGCCCGTGGCGGCAATGGCCTTTTCGGCGGGCTGGAAGTCGATGAAGTCCCGCACGGGCCGGACCACCCGAAACCGAGAGAGGGCCTCCCCACCGCATTGATCGAGATTAAAGACCGTGTACTCCCGGCAGAAGAACCGGCGATGCTCCTCGTCCTCGCCGGTGCTCTCGTTGAACATGGTTTCCGTGGTGACGTTCCAGTAAACGATCTTGGTCCCGTGCTCGCCCCGGTTGACATGACCGCCGAGCACGTCGCCCCACTGGCGGTATGTCGCCCAGAGGTTAGACTCGTAACCGTGCTCTTCGGCCGCCGACCAGAGAAGCAGCGTGTTGATTCCCCGGTAGGGTTTGCGGCTGACCACGTTCGTCGGCAGTCCGCCGCCGATGCTTGCCCAAGGCCGTTGCCACGGGGCTACGCCCTTTTCAAGCTGGGCGATGATCTGGTCGGTGATTCGCTTGTAGAGGTCGGCGTGATTCATTCTTCGGCTCCTTGTGTCAGGCGGGTTCTTTGGAATGACATCAGTCGCCGAGGTGCGAAGTGTGCCGAGAGAAGAGGCGGACGTAGCGACCTGCTGTACCTTCTGGGCTTGGCAATGACCGAGGTTGGTGCTATGCTGCTGTGGGCCTAACAGAAGGAGCGCTCAAATGGACAACGTCAACGATACAGATCGTGCCTTTATCGCCAGGTGCGCTTTGGGGCTTTTCATCGCTGGTCTGCTGGTGCCATTTCTCATTGAGGTGATGATCGTCACGTTCTCGGGGTCGCATGCTGCCACTGACACGGCCGCTCCACTCGCCTTGGGATTCGGTTTGATATGCGAAGTGTTGGCGTTCGTGCTGGGCATTGTTGGAAGGCGGTATGCCTCTGGAAAAACCGGCATGATTGGTGGAGCCACCACACTTGTCATGGTTCTTGTTCTCGTTCTTGGGGCTGCAGCGTTGTTCCTGCACAGGAGGCTGGAGGTTAACAGGGCTTTCGAGAGAGCCCAGGAACACGAACGACAAGCAGAAGAAGCAGTTCGGCAGAGAGCCGGGAAGTAAGGGCCATTAGGCGGCGAAGGAACGGCGAAACGAACCACGTCAGAGAGACTTGATTCAGCAGAAGTAAAAGCGGGGGCTGTCCTGATATGACAGGGAGCCGACCAATCCGTCCGACTTGCGACGAACCTCCATCGCTTCGTCAATGAAGCCGAGAACCTCGAAATCCTCTGCCAGTTGTCGCTCGTCCCAGACCTGCCGGAATACCGCTTTGAGTTCCTCCCGAGTTCTCGGCTGGGAGAGAAGTCTTTCTATGCGGCGGTGCATTTCCTTCAAAGGATCAATCATGTTGCGGCCCTCACCCTGCTCAGCTTTACGGCCAGGTCGAGAAGGTAGTTCTGGAAATCCCGGCTGTTGTCGGTTGCCCCGGTGACGAAATGGGCCAGTTCTTCCAGAGCGACGTGCAAGAGTCGGTCGGGCAAGTTTCCGACATCGGAAAGACCGGAGGGGGCCAAGTCGCCGTTAATAAAGACCGTACCGTCCCGATAATAACCATTCAACATGACCCCGCCGTCGAGGATCGACGTGAAGCACTTGACCGGCGGCTTGGCCTTGCCGTTATTAAGACCGCACGATTCCAGGAGTTGCCAGATGAAATCGACGGCGGCTTGTGCCGAGCCGCTCGGTTCGGTTATCAATCGGCCCGATAGTTCATCGTTCGACAGCACTTGCGCAGGCGTCTGCACACCGTAGCGGGCGGCAGCGTTAACAATTCCTTCGGGCGCTTTGACGGGCTTGTAGCCCTTGCCCTGAAGCTGCTTGGCCGTTCCCTCGCCGCTCAAGACGGCCGTTTCTCCGGCAACCTGCACAAGAGCCTCTTGCCAGTTCCGCCGCTTCCGCTCCCCTTCTTCCGTGCTGTCCCCGCAGGAGGGCTGCAAGGCGTAGGTGTCGAAGGTGAACTCCCAGACCGGCTTGTCCGAATTCAGCAGGTGGCTGAACAGGATCGCCAGCACATCCTTGTCGGCGCTTGCGAGGGCCTGGCCGCAGTGATGCCGCACATCCCAGTCGGAAGCCTTGCGGGCCTCGTCGATGGTCAGGCCGTCCAAGTTGTAGTCGAAGAGGGATTCCATGTCGGAGGACTCGAATTCCCGCACTCGGACGCCACGGCGATAAATAACCGCTGCCTTCCGGTCGCCGAGGTTCCGATTGGCCTTCGGCAGGATGGCCTTGTCGAGGGATGCCGGTTCGGAGAAGTGGAGAAACCAGCGGCCAAGATGGTTGTAGAACTCCAGCACTTCCGGCGTCAGCGGCAGGAAGACTCGGGTATGGTCTCGCTTGGCCCGCACCCGGCTTTCATCGACAATCTCGACCTTCACGCTGCGCCAATCCCCATGTTCCCGGATCGCCCGGTCAATGGCGTTGGAGACGAACTCCCGCAGGGCCAAGGCGATACCGTTCCAGTCCTTCTCACCGTAGGACATCACGAATCCCAGGTCTTCCGTGCTGGAGCGGCTAGCCCCCGTGGTCGGATCGCTGCCGCCGTACTTGACGCAAACCCGGCCGAAATCCTTGGATGCCTTGGAGTCGGCGACGGTCTGGGGCTTGGTGAAAAAGTCGAGGCGGAGCGTGCCGCAGAACACGACCGGGGCCGCGTTGTTCCGCAGGCAGACGGCAACGCCGTGCTTGTTGCCGGAGCCGAACTGGCCGATGACACCCCGGTTGTCGCTCGTATCGGCCAAGCTGACGCCCAGCACGGTGAAGCCTTCGGGCGGGCAAACGCCGATGTTTTCGATCTTCAGATAGGCGGGCATGGGTCTTTCCTCCGTTCAAGGGTTGAACGGAGGAAAGACATCAGCCGATGATACATACTTCTCGTGCCCCCTCCCCCAGATGGAAGGGGCTCGCCGAGCCGTTCGTTCGTGTTCTGCGAACTTTGGCCTTGCCTGTTCGTACTTTGCGAACTAGAATGCAATCGGATGCCGATACAAGGAGCAGCACGGAATGCGAGTCATCTCGAAGCCACGGCTCAAGCAATTTTGGGAATCCCCCGGCCAAGACGACGCCGAGGGGCCGCTTCGGGCTTGGCACACTAATGTGAACAGCAAGACGGTCGCTTGGCATTCCTGGGCCGATGTGAAAGCCGATTTCAGCAGCGCAAGCCTTGTCGGTCGCTGTGTCGTCTTCAATATCGGCGGCAACAAGTATCGGCTAATTACCCGTGTTCATTACGTAAATCAGAAAGTCTATGTCCTCAAGGTGATGACCCACAAAGAATACGATGAAAACAAGTGGAAGGACCAGTGCGGCTGCTTCGCCACGCCTCCCGAACCGAAAGAGAAGGCGAAAGGCCCCGCTTCCAAACCTCGACGAAAAGGACATTGAGACATGGCGACTAAGACGAAGTTTACACTGAAGGCAAAGGAGCGGGATGCCTACCTGGAACTTGTGCAGGCGTTTCCCCTGGCATCGATCAAGTCGGATGAACATCTTGAGGCTGCACAGGTGGTCATGGATCAACTGCTTGCCAAAGGCGAACTTGACGACGGGGAAGAGATGTATCTTGACGCTCTGAGTGACCTCGTTGGTGCCTACGAGGATGAACACCACGCTATCGCACCAGCCTCGGATGCCGACATGCTGCGTCATCTAATGGAAGCCAAGGAGGTCACGCAGACGCAACTGAGTCGAGAAACAGGAATTGCCAAGTCAACGATCTCCGAAGTGCTGGCGGGGAAGAAGGCGTTCAGTCGGCAGTTGATTCGCAAGTTTGCGGATTACTTTCGAGTTGATGTCAGCGTCCTGACGGCAAATCTGTGAGCCGGATTCCTGGCGATGCACGGAAACCCCATTCCTACAATCAAAGCCGGACAAGTCGGTGGAGCAAGTGGCGTTTATCATGAAACGTTTCTAGTGTCTTATGTAAGTCACGACAGAAGCACGGCGAATGAAGATCGATCAACAACCATGTCGTCAATAACTCAACTTCTCCGCTGCTTCCCCCAACTGTCCCTGAGTCCGCTTGGTATACCGGGCCGTCGTGTTGAGGTTCTCATGGCCCAAGATTTGGGCCAAGCCTACAAGGTCGTTGCCGGTGTCGGCAAGATACTGGTGTGCCATCGTGTGCCGGAGCAGGTGGGGATGCAGGCTGATGCCGGTGACGGCCGAATACTTGTCGCACAAGGCCCGGACGCCACGATCCGTCAGCGGCCCCCGTTCCCCGACGAATACTCGGCTGGTCTGCACAGGCGGGCGAGACTCCAGGTAGGCTTGAAGCGCCCGTCGGGCCGGAAGGGGCAACGGGACCGACCGTTGCTTGTTGCCCTTGGCGAATCGGAACACCGCCGTTCCGGTACGGTCGGACAACATCAGGTCGTGCAATTCCAGGGCAACGAGGTCGCTGACCCGGCAGCCCGTGTATAAGAACAAGGAGAAGACCGCCCCGGCCCGCACGTCCTCCCGCAGTTCGACTTCCCGCAACAATCGCCGCACCGCATCCCGCTCCATTCCCTTTGGGGCAAGCTGCTGGCGACGAAGTTCCTTGACCGGCTTGGCGGGATTTGCCTTGAGGTGGCCGTTGTCGCCGAGCCATGCGAGATACCGGCGGATGGTGACCAGGCAGCGATTGATCGTGGAGACAGCCTGCCCCTGCGCCCGGCGCAAGTGATCCTTGAAGTCGGTCACGTCCCGGACGGTGATCCGTTTGACGGCGAACGGCTCACGGTTCGCTCCCGAGAACCAAGCGGCGAACTTCCGCAGGTCGTTTCGGATCGCCCGGCGGGTGTTGGGGGCCAGGTCGTGGGCGGCGAGGTAGGTCGAGACCAACCGATTTTCCTCCGGCCCGACCGTCAGGCCCTCGAAAACATTATCGCCCGAATTCT
>JBEKZQ010000181.1:0-11760 GCA_049509675.1 Thermoguttaceae bacterium
GCCTGATCGAAGATCGCCGGCAACTGGTCGACCGCGTCGCTGGAGGGCAAATCCGTGTATAGCAGCAGGCGCTTCGACTCGAGCTTGCGGATGCCGGCGACGGCGGTCCGGGCCGCATCGACCGAAACCGTGGGCGGCCGCGGCGGCACGGCGGCCGACGTCGAGCCCATCGCGGCGCCAATGACCGTCGCAGCAAGAAAAGTCCGCAGAAAACGGTCGGCCATTGTTCCTCCTGCCCGCCGGGAGCATTGCACGGGAGCGATTACGATCTTAGGCTATTGTACATCGCCACTAAGAAAGGATCATCACCTTGTCACCGGCACCCTGGAAGATGGGCCGAAAACGTCGGCTGTTTGCGGCGTTGTGTCTTATGCTGGCCGGCTGCTGGGCGGCCTCCAGCCGCGAGGTTGTCGTCTACACGTCGCTGGACGACGAGTTCTCCACGCCGATCCTGGATGATTTTGCCGCGGCCAGCGGGATTGCCGTGCGGCCGAAGTTCGATACCGAATCGACCAAGACCGTGGGACTGGCCGAGGCCATTCTGGCCGAAAGCGGCCGGCCGCGCTGCGACGTTTTTTGGAACAACGAGATCCTCAACACCCTGCGGCTGGCCCGCCGCGGACTGCTGGACGCCTACCGCTCGCCTGCGGCCCAAAGCTATCCGGCCATGTACCGTTCCCCGCAAGGGCTTTGGCACGGGTTTGCCGCCCGGGCCAGGGTGCTGCTGGTCAACACGCGGGTGGTGGCGGAGGGGAGGCGGCCCGATTCGATCCTGGACCTGGGCGATCGGCAGTGGCGGGGGCGATGCGCGATGGCCAAACCGTTGTTCGGCACCACGGCCACGCACGCCGCCTGTTTGTTTGCCGCCTGGGGCGACGCCCGTGCCAAGCAGTACTTCGAGCGGCTGAAGGGCAACGACGTGAAGATCCTCTCCGGCAATAAGCAGGTGGCCGAGGCCGTGGGAGGCGGCCAGTTGGCCTTCGGCCTGACCGATACCGACGACGCGCTGGCCGAAGTGGAAAAAGGCCTGCCGGTGAAGATCGTCTATCCCGACCAGGCTGTCGACGGCCCGGGCACGCTTTTCATCCCCAACACGCTGGCGATCATCAAGGGGGCCCCCAATCCGCAGGCCGCCCGGCGACTGGTCGATTACTTGCTCTCGGCCGAGGTGGAAGCCAGGTTGGCGGCCGGCGAGAGCGCCCAGATCCCGTTGAATCCGGCGGTGAAAGTGAAGACGCGGGTGGAAACGCCGCAGACGGTGCGTGCGATGCGGGTCGATTTTGAGACGGCCGCCGCCAAGTGGGACACGACGGCTCAGTTCCTCCGCGAAACGTTCACGCAGTGACGTAGTGCAGAGAAATGAGGCCACGGATTGAACACGGATGGTCTGATCCTCTTTCTCTTCTCCGTGTTCCATCCGTGTTTCATCCGTAGCTGCTTCCCACCGCCGTATTCAGCCGCCCAGGGCGTCCTTCAATTGCCGCAGGTCGTCGCGGATGCGATGATTCTCCTCGGCGAATTCGTCGCAACGGTTCTGCAATTGGGCCATCTGCGACTGAAGCTCCGCCACCTGGCGGCGCAGAACTTCCAAGGCCGGCGGGGTTGCCGCGGCAGCCGCGGCCGCGGGTCGGGCCGGCGGTATCGCGGCGCCGGCACTGGCCGGCAAGCCGCTCGTGGCACTCGGCGCCTCGCCGGGCTGCGGTTGGTCGTCAAAACCGGCCGCTGCGCGCTGTTGGAACTGAGCCTTGAGATGCTCTAGTTCCGAGGGTGGATAGAGGGCGTGCGAGATCACGTGGCCGCGCCCCTCCGGCGTGAGCGACAGGACCAGCCCCTTGGCGCCGAGCGCGGCAAGGATGTTGCGCAGCGCGGGCAGATCGGCAATAGGGTCCATGCGCGAGGCCCGGCCGCGCAGGTCGCCTTCCGTCTGCGCGCCCCGCAGCAAGAGCTCGATCATCACCGATAATTCGAGTTTCTCGCAGCCCAGCCACTCGTAGAGATAGTGGCGGAACTTGGTCACCCGGCCGTAGCCTTCGACCATGCCCACCGCCCCCATCTCGCGGAGCCGGTCCAGCGATTCCTGCACGTTGTCCGGCTCCAACTGCATCAGCGGCGCACGGTTGCTCTTCTGGTTGCAGCCCGTACACACCGCGTTGAGCGACATGGGATAGATGTCGGGCGTGGTCTTGGCCTTCTCGGCCAGCACGCCCAACACGCGGCGATCGATCGGTCGCAGCGGACGCCAGCGCGGGGCCGGTTGTGACGCGGACGGCGGCGTGATCTCTTCTTCGATCATCGTGGGGGTCTCCAAGAGGCAAGCGGCGCGGCAACTCTAGCGAAATGCTATCGCTTTTCCCCGATGGCGGGAAGTGGGAGCGGCTACTGTTTCTCCATCATCGCTTCCAGGGACTTAGCGCTCAAGAACAGCCGATAGGGGCGGCCGGGCAGTTCGGCAAAATCCCAGTGCTGATAAAAGGTCTTGGCAGAGTCGTTCAGGCAGTCGAGGATGACTGCGATGAACGGAAAGGTCTTGCCGGCTTCCCAGCAATCGCGCAAGGCTTGCGCCAACAGCAGACGGCCTAATCCTTGGCCTTGGCGTTTGCAGTCGACGCCCAGCCATGCCAGTACGGCAACGGGCAATACGCGACGTGGCAACTGCTTCGCCGCTTCGGCAGGCAAGTCACCAAAATCGACCTGCCCGATCGCCAACGTGTAGTAGCCGGCAATGGTTCCAACTTCGTCGACCAGGACCTTGGTTACCGAGAGGTGTTTCGTTTGCTGCTGAAGTGCTTTGGTCGAGAGCCAATGATCGACGGCCTGCTGGCCGCACTGGAACCGGCGCCGAGGATGCTCACGCCGGAGGCGTTCCAACTGAAAACCCGCGGGAAAACGAATTTCGTTCACTGCTCGCCTCGCATCACGGCGCCCAAACGTCGCTGCGCGGCGGTTAATCCAGGAGATTCGTTTAACGCAGCCCAGAAACACGACTGCTCTTCGGAGGTTAACGTGATGACGTGCTCCCGAGCCGCACGGACCTCGCGTCTTGCCTGGGGAATGGTCACTGTCCGTACATAGTCGCTGACGCTGATGTGTCGCAACTCAGCCGCTTCGACGAGACATTTCTTGCTCTCATCGTCCAGACGAACCATCAGCGGACTGGCTGTCATGGCCGACTCAGCTTTCGTATTGGAACGGGACGCAGCCATCTCTTTTTCTCCTTCAGGCCAATTATATTGCAAATCGCAATACAGTCAAGCACTCCCCGACCTCTACTTGACCGGTCTTAGCGGGCTGCCGTGGATGGTGAACCGCTGCCGGCCGGCGTGCGAGACGAAATCGACCGTGGCCTGCCGCCCCGCGCCGCTGCCGCTGAGGGCCACGATCCGCCCCAGCCCAAACTCGGGATGCCGCACGAGCATGTCGTGCTGGAAGGCGTCCGGGGCAATGGGCGGCGCGGCCAATCCGCCGTTGGCCAACTCGGCAGCCGTGGTCAGTTGCACGGTCGGCGCGGCCGGGCGCGGCGGCGCGGCCGCCGCCTCGTCCGCCGGCACGTCTTCATAGGTCGGCTCCAGCGTGACTCCCGCCTGGGCTTCGACGCAGTTCACCGCCATTTCCGCGCGCGGCAGTTCCATGAGGAACGAGCTGGGAACGGTCGTCTTTCGCTGTCCGCGGAAATCGCGATAGCGGGCCCAACTGATCTGCAGTTCCTGCTGGGCTCGCGTAATGCCCACGAACATCAGTCGCCGCTCTTCTTCGAGCTGCTCGGCGTGTTGCCGGCTGCGTTCGTGCGGCAAGAGCCCTTCTTCCACGGCCACCAGGTACACGACCGGGAATTCCAGCCCCTTCGCGGCGTGCAACGTCATCAAGGTCACGCGGTCCACTTCGGTTTGCCAGTCGTCGGTATCGTTGACCAGTGCCGTTTCCTCCAAAAAAGCCTCAAGGTTGTTGCCGCCGCCGTGGCGTTCGTCGAAATCGCGGGCCACGGTCAACAGTTCCTGGATATTGGCCAGCCTCTCTTCGTCTTCTTCATCGCCGGAAGTCTTCCACTGTTGCTCGAAGCCGGCCTCGGTAAGAACGTGCCCGAGCAACTCTTCGATCGGCTGGGCGGCCAGCGCCGCCAGGCGGTCGAAACAGGCGACAAACTTGGCGACGAAGCCGGCGGCCCGGGCCGCAATCGTCTTGGCGCTCCGGACCTGCCGGGCCGCCTCCAACAAGCTCAGGCCGTGCCGGAGGGCGTGGTCGGCCAACCGCTCGATGGTCGCCTTGCCGATGCCGCGGACCGGCGTATTGATGACCCGGCGCAGCGCCTCTTCATCCTGGGGATTGTTAATCAATTGCAAATAAGCCAGCACGTCCTTGACCTCTTTGCGTTGGAAGAACTCCACGCCGTGGACCATTTGGAACGGCACGCCCGCCTCGCGCAAGGCGAACTCGAAGGCCCGGCTCAAGGCATTGGTGCGGTAGAAGACGGCGAAGTCGCGCGGGCGGCGCGTGCCGGCATGGACCTGCCGGGCGATTTGCGCGGCGATGCCTTCGGCCTCCTCCTTCTGGCTCTCGTAGGTGATCAGGCGTACGGGGTTGCCCTCGCTGTTGCTGGTGTACAGGCCTTTGGCCTTGCGGCGGAGATTGTGCGCGATCAGTTCGGCGGCCACGCGCACGATGCACTGCGTGCTGCGATAGTTCCGCTCCAGGCGAACGACGCGGACCTCGGGAAAGTCCTGCTCGAATTCCAGGATGTTGTTGAGGTTCGCGCCGCGCCAGCCGTAAATCGATTGGTCGGGATCGCCGGTGACGGCCAGGTTGGGATGATCGACCGACAACGCCCGCACAATCGCATACTGGGCCAGGTTGGTGTCCTGGTACTCATCGACCAGGATGAAGCGATAGCGCTCGTCCAGACTGTGGCGGATCTCGGGATTCTCGCGCAGCAGCGTGGCCACGTACAGCAACAAGTCGTCGAAGTCCGCCGCGTTGGAGTTCCGCAGGCGGGCCTGGTACAAGGGATAGACCTGCTTGACGGCGCTGCCCAGCGGATGGTCGCGGCGGGGCTCGTATTGCTCGGGAGAGATCAGATTGTTCTTGGCCCAACTGATGGCTCGGCCGACGGCCTCGGGCGAAATCAGTTCGGCGGCCGGTTTGGCGTGTGCCAGGACGCGTCGCAAGACGCTGGCGCTGTCGGCGGCGTCGTAGATCGTGTAGTTCTCCTCCAGCCCGACGAACGCGGCGTATTTGCGCAACAACTGGGCGCAGAAACGATGGAAGGTCCCCAGCCATACGGCCCGTCCGGGGGCCAGGCGCTGCACCCGGCCGCGCATCTCGTCGGCCGCCTTGTTGGTGAAGGTCAGGGCCAGGATGTGCCGGCCCGGCACGTCCCGGGCCAGCAGCCGGGCGATGCGGTGGGTCACGACCCGGGTCTTTCCGCTCCCCGGACCGGCCAGGATCAGCAGGGGTCCCTCGAAGTGCAGAACCGCCTCGCGCTGGGCGTCGGTGAGGTCTTCCAGCAGGTGCTCTAGGGTCGCTTCCATCACGCTCCGGAGAGTCCTTCCCTGGGGTTGCGGGTCTAGGGACAGTATATGCGGAGGTGCCGGCGGTGCAAAAGGGGAGGCGTAGGGTGGCACTGGCTTGCCAGTGCTTCTATGCCGGTACTTGCCGCCTTGAATCGCCGGAAACCTCTCCGCGTGGTTCGCCGGCGAGCATGGAACGTATCCACAGGGCGGAACAGTCGCCCGCTTTGACCTATCTCGCACGCCACTGCTTTGGCAACTTCTCGCCGCAAAAGCCCTCCGAAAGAGCACGGGCAAGCCCGTGGCACACTGCGCACTGATTGTCTCGCATTTCAAGACGTGATATACTTTGCTCCCGGTGGCCGCACGCGGCGGCCGACGTGTCGAGTTATCATCACAAAACTACTGATATTTGGGAGGGAGCCCATGGCAACGCGAGTGCCATTGATTAAGACCGACCGAGACGCCAACGATCTCAGCGCCAAGCTGCAGATGAGCACGGCCGAGATCGGTTTGTCGGTCCGCACCACCAACTGCCTGGAAGAAAAGGGGATCTTCACGGTCGAGGACCTGTTGCGCAGTCCGCCGGAAGAGTTGTTGTCGATTACCAATTTTGGGGAAAAAACCCTGGAAGAAGTGTACCTGGCGTTGGAGGGGATCGGCTTCTATCGCAAGGCGAGGCGCGCGTGCCCGGCTGCGCGAAAGAGGGCCGATCCCCCTCCCCATCCGCGGTAGACTACCTTGGCCCGCAGCTTCCGATTCTACGAGAAGAAACGAGGGCACCGTCGGACCGGCTCGCACATTCTGGGCAGCGTGGGAGAAGCGGCCTTCTTCGCAGTGCTGCTCCTGCTGGGCTGCGCGGGACTTGTGGCCGTGTTCTGGTGGCTGGTGGTGCCCGAGTGGCGCGTGAACCATGCGTTCGTGCGGCATTCGTGCCAAGTCCTGGACAAACGGGTCTCCGAGATCAAGGCCGATAAGAACGTCACCCGTTACCGACCCGAGGTCCGCATTTCCTACCAGATCAAGGGCGAGACCTACCGGGCCTGGGCCTATGACATCCACATGGCCTACGGCGATTCGCGGGAGAAGAGCGTTTCGGAGGTGAGCGCGTTCGCGGACGGTCAAACCTACCCCTGCTGGTATGATCCGGCCAATCCGCACGTGGTGGTCCTGGTCCGCAGCCAAAGCTTTTGGCACTGGCTGGTGTTCCTCGTGCCCGCGTCGTTCCTTGCCTTGGGGCTGGCCGGGCTGATCTATGCCATTCTGCACTGGGGCCGATCTGTCGAGCGGCGCGCCTCGATGGCCCAACTGGCGCCGGGTCGCGATCTGTTCGAGCCGCCCGGCCCGGCCAGGCCGCAGCATCCCACCATCCCCGATTGCACCGAAATCACCAGCAGTCCCGGCACGCGACTGGCTTACCGCTTGCCGATGAGCGGGTCGCCGGCCTGGACATCGTTCGGGCTGCTGCTGGCCGCGCTGCTGTGGAACGCGGCAGTGGCCGTATTCGTGGTGCAGGCGATCGGCAGCCTTCTGGCGCGGCAACCGGACTGGCTCTTGACCTTGTTCATTATCCCCTTCACGCTCATCGGCATTGCCCTGGCCGTCTTGTTCGCGCGGCACCTGCTGGTCACCACCGGCATCGGTCCCACGCTGGTGGAAATCTCCGATCATCCGCTGATGCCCGGCGGAAGCTACCAGTTGTTCATTTCACAGTCGGGCCAGTTCGAGATGAACTTCGTGGAAGTGTCGTTGATTTGCCAGGAACAGGCCACCTATTGCCAGGGGACCAACAGCCGCACCGAGATCCGCGAGATCTATCGGCAAAGCGTGCTCCGCCGCGAACAGTTGGCGGCCAAGCGCGGCGAGCCGTTCGAAGCGCAGTGTGCGCTGGACATTCCCTGCGGCGCCATGCACTCCTTCAAGGCCAACCACAACGAAATTCATTGGAAGGTGCTCGTGCGCGGCCGCGTGGCCGCCGCGCGCGACTATCAACGCTGGTTCCCCGTCATCGTCTATCCCACACCCGAAAAGGCCCACGCGTGAACGATCCGGCGGTCATCATTCGACTGGACGGCAACGGCCGCACGTACGCCCCGGGCGAGACGCTTTCGGGCGAGTATCGGCTGGAGTCGGTGGCGCGGGAGCAGATCCATGCCGTCGAGGCCTCCGTGCTCTGGCACAGCGAGGGCAAGGGCGACGAGGACCTGGCGGTACACGAGTTCTGGCGGCGCGACGCCGAGAGCGGCGAGTTCGTCGATCCCCGTCGCCCCGAACGCTTCAGCACCACCTTGCCGTTGAGTCCGCTGACCTACGACGGACAGATCATCAAGATCCGCTGGTGCGTGCGGGTGCGCGTGTTCCTCGACCGGGGACACGAAATCGTCGCCCAAAAAATCTTCCGGCTGGGCTGCACCGGGAAGACGGGGAGTTAGAAGTCAGGAGTTAGGAGTTAGGAGTTAGGAGTTAGGAGTTAGGAGTTAGAAGTCAGGAGGTTAGAAGTCAGGAGGTTAGAAGGAGGAACCGGCATGAGAGAAGCGGCGAAGTCGTTTCAGGACTTGATTGTGTGGCAGAAGGCCCATGCGTTTGTGTGGCAGGTATATGCAGCGACGCGGACTTTTCCAAGGGAGGAGTTGTACGGACTTACGTCGCAGTTTCGCCGTGCGGCGGTCTCAATCCCCGCCAACATCGCAGAAGGCTTTCGCAAGCGTTCGAGGCAGGACAAGGCCAGGTTCTTGAACATCTCCGAAGGCTCGTTGGAGGAGTGCCGCTACTACCTGATCCTTGCCCATGACCTCGGCCACCTGCGCAAGGGTCCACTCTGGGAGTTAGCCGAAGAAGTCAGCCGCCTATTGAGCGCCTACCGCTTCGCCATTCTAACTCCCCCAACTCCTGACTCCTGACTTCTAATTCCTGCCGCAGGAACATGCAACCTATCTCCCGATCGATCCTTGCCGACAATCCCTTTTCCGCCTGCTGTCTGCGGCCGGGCGCCCTGGATTTCATCTTCCCGCCCGGACAAAGCGTGGACGGCCTGCTCGTGCGATTGAGGCAGAGCGATTGGTGGGGCCAGATCACGGGCGGCCACGGCAGCGGAAAATCGACGCTGCTGGCCGCGCTCCTGCCGGCCATCCAGCGTGCTGGCCGGCAGACGCTAGTCTGCCAGTTGCACGACGGCCAACGGCGTTTGCCGCCCGAATTCCCGGCATTTCCCGCTCACTGCCCGCCGGCCGTGTTGGCCATCGACGGTTACGAGCAACTGGGCGCCTGGAGTCGATTTTCGTTGAAGCGGTTGTGCCGTCGCGGCGGCCTGGGACTGCTGGTGACGGCCCACCGCTCGGTCGGCCTGCCCAAGCTGTTCGACACCAGGGTGGATCTGCCGCTGGCCTGCCGGGTGGTCGAGCAGATGCAGCGCGGTCGCGCGGTGTTGGTCAGCGACGCCGACGTGTCCCAACGGTTCGGCCCGCACAATGGGAACCTGCGCGAACTGCTCTTCGAACTCTACGATCTGTACCAGCGGCGCTGTTGACCGCCTTACGGCCGGTAAGATAGTAGCTTGGTCAGTTGCCTGTAGGACGGATTGGCAATTCCGTCCTACGATGACTGATCAACTTATTCTTCGCTCTCTTACGGCTTCCAACCGTCTTTTTCCGCCTCCTCCGGACAAATTGTGTACTAGGCTTTTCATGGGCCCGGCGCTGGTTTCTTGCCACCTGCGGCGCGGAAGCATGAATGCTTCGCGAAAGCGCGAACCGAAGAGCTTGCCTAATGCGTATAATTGATATAAGTGGAAAACTCAACCAAATTGCGGATTTTTCAGGGACACCGCTTGACGGTGAATGTAAGGTTTGCTTTGATGAGTACAGACGGCGAATTCTTTGGCGTTAACGGTTAGCGACGATCGGCTTCAGGTCGTACAACGCATAACTTTTTTGTCACGGAGATTGAACATGGTCGGTCGAAAACTGCACGGTGCGATCCTGGTGTGCGGCGTTGCCGCGGTGTTGCTGTTGGCGGGAGCGGCGGAAAGCCGGGCCTGTTGTTGGCTGGACGGACTGTTCGGCGGATGCGGCTGCTGCGGCACGGCCCGCTCCACGTATATGGCTCCGTATCCTGTGTCCAGTTACTCTCCGTGCAGCAGTTGCGGCGGTTGCAGCAGTTGCGGCGGTTGCAGCAGTTGCGGCGGTTGCAGCAGTTATTGCCCCACTCCGTGTTGCGGCAGTTGTTCGAGCTGTTGCCCGCAGACCTGCCATTACCTGCCGCAGACTTGTTATCGCACGGTGTATGAACCGGTGGCCGTAACGAGCTATCAGCCGATCACGACCTGTGATCCGTGCAGCGGCTGCGCATCGACGTGTTACCGGCCCGTGACCGGTTACACGTACCAGGCGATGCTGGTGCCGTATACGAGCTACAGCGTAGTGTATTCGAATCCCTGCTCGTGCGGTTGTGCCTCGTGCGCGAGCGGTTGCGGCTCGTGCCTGGGCAGTTGCGGCGGTTGTTCGAGTTGCGACTCGTGGGGCGGCTGCGGCTCCTGCGGCGCGGGCGGTTGCGGTGCGCCGGGAACGGGTTGTTCATCGTGTGGGCCGGCCGCACCTGCCGCGGCGCCGGCAGTCGTTGTGCCGGCTCCCGGAGCGGCCGCGACGCAACCGGCGATCCCCGCCGTACCCGATCCCAGCGCGAGCCCCAAAACCTTCCAGAATTCCTCTCCGGTGCCCCGCTTGCTGGATCCCCAGAACCGCACCACCGCGCGGCCGATGTACCGGACCAGCAACGTTCAGCTCCTGGCTTCGCCGCCCCGGCCCATGCCGGTTCGCAACGCGGCGATCGTGCTGACGTCGGCCGACGAGAATGACGGTTGGCGGCCCTCGCACGACTGAGCCGCCGCCGCGGGACCATTCGTGTCATGGGGCAAGGTCGCGCGGGCCTCCCGTGGGGCTCGTTGTGAAACCGCCAAGCGAACGAATCGGGCCGGACGTTCTACGACGCTCCGCGGCGCCTTCCAAGGCGACAGTCCGGCACCGCTTTTTCTCTTCCGCCGCGCGTGTTATGATTAGCAGGCGATGCCTGCCAACCTTACCCAACAATACCTGAAGGCCGAGGAGGAGTACCGCCGCGCCGCCACCCCGGAAGACGAAGTGCGTTGCCTGCAGGTGATGCTGCAGGAGATCCCCAAACACAAGGGGACCGACCATCTTCAGGCCGATTTGAAAGCGAAGATCGCCAAGCTCAAGAAGGAGATGGCGGCCGAGAAGCAGACCGGCAAGAAGGGGCGGGGACTACGCATCCCGCGGCAGGGCGCCGGCACGTGCATCTTGCTGGGCGGGCCGAACGGGGGCAAGAGCCAACTGGTCGCCACGGTCACCCGGGCCACGCCGGAAGTAGCGGCCTATCCGTTCACGACGCAAACTCCCGCCCCGGCGATGATGCCCTGGGAAGACGTGACCGTGCAACTGATCGACACGCCGCCCATCACCGCCGAATACATGGATCCGTTGCTCTACGGCCTGATCCGTGCGGCCGACCTGGCCCTGTTGATGCTCGACCTGGGCAGCGACGACGGCGTCGAGCAGTGTCAGGCGGTGTTGGACCGGCTGAGCGCGACCAAGACGCGGTTGGCGGCCGCGTCCTATCTGGATGAGAACGACGTGGGACTTTCCTACACACGCGCGCTGCTGGTGCCCAACAAGATCGATTTGCCCGAGGCAGCGGAGCGACTTCAGCTCTTCCACGAGCTTTGCCCCCTGGATTTTCCCGAGTACGTGATTTCCGCCCAGCAGGGGACGGGGCTGGATCGGTTGCGACAGGCGATCTACGCGGCGTTGGACGTGATTCGCGTGTACAGCAAGTTGCCGTCGGCGAAGGAGCCCGATCGCGATCGCCCCTTCACGGTCCGCCGCGGCAGCACGCTGGTGGAACTGGCCGCCCAGGTCCACAAAGACTTCGTCACCGGCCTGAAGTTTGCGCGCGTATGGGGAGAGGCCGTTCACGATGCAACGGTGGTCAAGGGCGACTACCTCCTGCACGACCGCGACGTGGTGGAACTACACATGTGATATAAATGGACTGGTGAGGGGAAATGTGACCCGGATTGCGGTCTCGCGAAAGGCCCCCTCACCCCGGCCCTCTCCCGGAGGGAGAGGGGGACTTGCGGTATGACGAACGCTGAAATTGCCGCTGTCTTCGAGCAGGTTGCCGACCTCCTGGAGTTCCAGGGAGCCAACCAGTTCCGGGTCCGCGCCTATCGCAACGCGGCGCGGAC
>JBEKZQ010000182.1:0-11716 GCA_049509675.1 Thermoguttaceae bacterium
ACACATCCACGGGTACATGGTCCAGCGCAACCCTGTCGCTGGGACGTGCTGATCTTTCGGCAACCTCCGCTGGCGGGATTGTTTTCTTCGGCGGAGGGAACACCGTTAATCTCAACACCAACGTGGTGGACATCTACAATACGTCCACGGGTACATGGTCCGTGGCGAACCTGTCGCAGGTGCGCAGTGCTCTTTCGGCGACCTCGGCGGGTAGCATGGTGTTCTTTGCCGGTGGCGGGAACGCTGCCGGCATGAGTAGCGTGGTTGACATTTACGACACGTCTGCGGGTACATGGTCCGTGGCGAACCTGTCGCAGGCACGTGCTAATCTTTCGGCAACGTCGGCGGGTAACCAGGTATTTTTCGCCGGAGGGGTCACCGGCGCATACGTCATCACCAACGTGGTGGACATCTACAATACGTCCACGGGTACATGGTCCGTTGCGACCCTTTCGCATGCGCGCGGCGATTTTTCGGCAACGTCGGCGGGCAACAAGGTCTTTTTCGCCGGTGGGGAGTCCAGCAGCAGCCCGAGCAACGTAGTTGACATCTACGACACGTCCACGGGCACCTGGTCCGCCGCAACCCTTTCGCGGGCACGCTACTACTTTTCGGCGACCTCGGCAGGCAACCAGGTCTTTTTCGCCGGAGGAGACCTCGGCAACGAAAGCCCAAGCAACGTCGTGGACATCTACACGCTTCAAAACTATCCATCCATCAGCAGCACGAAGACCTTCACCCTTGTAGACAACACGACCGTGACGGGGCGGATGCAACTTGGCGGAGGGAGCCTCGGCCTGGCGAACTTCAATTTGGCCGTTGGCTCGATGGCCGGCAGCGCGCCGATCGACCTGGGCAACGGCACCCTAACGACGGGAAGCGACAATACGACCACGATCTACTGCGGCGCGATTACCGGCAACGGCAGCCTGGTCATGAACGGCACGGGCACGCTTGCGTTGACGGGCGCGGTTTCCTCGGGGGCAATCACCGTGAACCAGGGACAGATCATCGCCGGCCCGGGCAGCGTGGTGGCCGGCAATCTCACGATCCCGGCAGGCGGACGGTTCACGTACAACGGCAGCAGCCTCTTCGTCAGCAATCTGTCCAACGGCGGCACGTTCATAGGCGGCGGGCAAGTCGGCGGCAACTTCGTCAACCAATCCTCCGGCGACGTGCGGATCGCGGCCGGCCAGGGCCTCTACATCCAGAATGGCGGTCCGCAAAGCAATTCGGGCCTCGTCGAAGTCCTGGGCACCGGCGCATCGCCGGCGCAGTTCGAGTCGGCCGGGCCGTTCACCAACGCCAGCGGCAGCGGCAACGGCATGATTGCCGCGCAGAACGCAACCCTGCACTTCGACGGCGGGCTGACCAACCAGGCGGCCCTCGCCTTCAGCTACGGCGTCAGCAACGTCTTTGGCAAAATCACGAACAGCCCGGGCGGCAACATCTCCATCGCCGGCGGCGCCGGCGTGACTTTCTACGGTGACATGACTCAAGACGGCACGCTGGTCGTCAGCAGCGTGGGCAACACGCACAGCAGCGCGGTTTTCTTCGGCGCTTTCAGCGGCGGCGGGGGCTTCAGCGGCGGGGGCGACGTGTTCTTGATGGGCGACCTCCGTCCCGGCGACCCCGCCGAAATCACTTTCGGCGGCAACGCCTTCTTGAGCAACTCGACCGACACCGTGATGGAGTTGGCCGGCCCCATGCCAGGCAGCCAGTACGACCGCATCGACGTGACCGGGCAGTTGGACCTGGCGGGGGCGCTCGACGTCGTGCTCTTGGACGGCTTCGGGCCGCAGGCGGGCGAGGCCTTCAAGCTGTTCGACGGCGCCATGTCCGGGACGTTCAGCCGGGTTTCCTTGCCGGCGCTGAGCAACGGCCTGAGCTGGGACACGAGCAACCTGTACGCGACCGGCACGATCAGTGTCACGCCCGAGCCCTCCGCGCTCGCCCTGCTCGGCATCGGCGTCATCGGCCTGCTGGGTTGCGGTTGGCTACAGCGCAAGCAGGCGGTGGTGGCTGGCGGAGGTCGGTAACCAAAAAAATCACCGGGCCGGCGCAGGGAGATCGACTGATCGCGGATTCTCCCGCGTATCAGTTCTCCTGGTGCTGTACCACTAATGTGGCGGCGCAAGAAAAACCATTGCACTCAGTCTCAGAATATGTACAATAGTACACGTTCTTTGGGCGCGGCGTTCCTCACGCCGAACCGCAGCGCTATGTTTGCCGGAACCATGGAGATGTTTCATGCATACTCGGAGAAATGACGTTTTTCTAAATCGCGAGGAGTTTCTCGCGGCGATTCTGGAACAACCCGACCCGGCGGGCACCGCCGCGTTTGTCGCCCGTATTCAGGGCGAGGACCTTGCATGCAGCGCCGCGTTTGCCGCCGACACCCTCCGCGAGTACAATCCCGACGAGCCGAGAGATTCCAGAGGCAGATGGACCACGGGCGGTTCCGGCGCAGAAGGGGATCCCGGACCATCCGGAAGGTCTGGAAGTTCGGGGACACCTCCCTTCACGCCGACTTGGGGGGGCCGGGGTTGTGGCGCTGAGGGTAGGGTGGGCGGGGGTACGGTTGGCCTTCGGGACGGTCGCAAGATCAAGATCGAGGTATTCAAGAACGCGGAGTTCCAGTTCAGGAAAGACGGCAAGATCGTAACAAACGACGAGGGGCAACCGTTGACCGAGACCGGAATGATTCAGTTCTCGGCCACTGGAACCGCCGCCGACGATTGTCGCTGGGTGCAGTTCTATAATAACTACGAGATCGACAAGCAGGGAAAGCCATTGGACCGGCTGAACACGGACAAAAGTCGTAGCGGTTTCCTGTCGTATAACGGCCAGTGGGTGGTCGATGCCAACCATCCCGGCCCGGGGGAAAAAGTGTCGCCGGACGCAGTTTACCTGGACCAGGGGGATGCCGCGTGCAATCGGAGCGCGACAGAGACCTCCGTCCTCGACCGGCCCGGCATAGAGCTTTAGCCGGAAACCGACGAACGCGGCGCCGAGTTCAAGACGTACCTCGTATGCGACGGCAAGCCGGTATGGGAGGTGGGTTGGAAATCCTCAACCCGCCGACTGCCGGGTACGCCCCTCACTCCCCAACGCTACGAGGACATTTCTGGAAAACCGGTAAATCAGTTTGCCCCCGAGCTTGACACAAAGACATGGGATGTCGGATATTACGTCAAGAAAGAGGGGAACAAAGCGGCGATCTCAGCGAGTTTAACCAAGATCGACAATCCCTTCCACTCGCATTAGATTCGACGCTCGCTGGTATAGGAGTACCGCATATGTTCCGTGCAACGCGGCTACGGTCGTTTGGCATCGTCTTTCTGTGCAGCTTCTACGTTTGCCCCCACACGCGAGCGGCGGAGCCCGGTCAGGAATCCCCCGCTGAGGTATGCGTGTCTTTCCATTTCGGCGATAGCGCTGGGAGCACCAAAGGGCAGCGCATCTGCATTTCCTTTCGGCTCGCGCCGGATGGCTCGTTTGAGACAAGGCCGTTCAGTCCGCTTAGCGACGAGGCAATCCTAAAGAAGGTGCGAGGTATCGTCGGGTGGCCAGGCAAGTGCGAGGTGGCCGTCCACGTAAACACTTCGGACATGGCGCTGTCCAAACTCGTCGAGGCAGTGCTGCGGCTGGATCGGCTCATTCGCCGTGCGGGAGGCCGACCGGAGGACTTCGACATCATGCTCGTCACCCCAGTTCCGCGGGCACTTCTCCCGGAGCTTCCGCATGGGTTGCCGTCACCTCCAACGCCGCTCCCCTGCGGCAACGACATCGCCAAACCGAACCAAGGAAAATGGCTATAGTGGCCTCGTGGCCTGTCCAGCTTGAGTTTACGGGTGCCACGGTTGGCTTGTCCAACCGTGTTTCCAGCACTGCTGGGCAAGCCAGCAGTGGCACCCAACCGGTAATGTCGAAATGGACAGACCACTCGGTACTTGGACCTTTTCATCAGGTGAAAAGACGTTGGACTTCTTCAACATGGAAGGAGTTACCTATGCGGCGCCTGACGACGGGACGTCTTGGGCTGCCGTTGCTCCTGTTCATGGTGACGCACTGCTCCACGCCCTCCGTGCTTGGTCAGCAGCCCGATCCAGGCAAGAAGGTGGTGCCTGATCTCGTGAATCCTTCCGGTAATGCAAGCTTCGATGCTCGCGCACTTGTCGAGGCGCTGGCCAACTGCAACCCTCCTCCCGAGCTCGTGGAACCGCCTTATCATCACCCGCTTTTTGCCAAGAAATACGACTGGTCGGAGTACCGTAGGGTCTGGGATGCCATTCCCGCCCTCGTCCGCGATGCCGAGAGGGCCTGGCCGGAGTTGGTTTCGCATCTGGACGACCGGCGATACTGTACTACGGCCACCGTATTCTCCGGTTTCACGTACAACTTAACGATCGGCGACGTATGCCATGAGATTGTCGAGGGAAACCTGGCCGCGGCATATCACCAAGAGCTACGGCCCCTGACACCGTTGATCGAAGCGACAATGCGGCCACCAATTGCACGCGACATCAAGAAGCTCAAGGCATGGTGCGCGGAGCGGAGCAAGAAGCGTCTGTACGAACTACAAATTGAAATGTGCCACTGGGCGATTTCCCAATTGAAGGCGGGCACGCTGGCCAACCGGGTATCCCCACTACGGCTGCGGGCATGGATCGCGTCAATCGAGGCTGAAATCGAGTCGCGCCAGCAGTCTCAGTGGGCCGTTCGCTACCGCTGCTTTGTTGGCGAGGAGTGGACGCCCTACTCGCCTGAGCGAGCGGAAAAAGAGCGAGAAGCGTACATCAGCCCGAAGGACCCGGTGCCGAAACGCTGAGCAGTGCCGCGATCGGTTAAATAAAAAGCCCGATTCCCACCCCGGGGTAACTGGTGGGGTGGGAAGCGGGCGCGTTAAGATCGGCAACGCGGGGGCGAAGAGCTGGCACACCCCCCTAGCAAGAGAATGGCGCAGTGCCTGAACCGCATAGCCTTGTCGCTATAATCGGCAAACTGACCGCCATCGCTCCAGTCAAAATGGCGCCGTCGAAGGGGACAGGTCCATGTTTTCGGCCTGCGACCGCTTGGCCAACGCAACGCCGTTTGACCGAAAAATGGACCAGTCCCCCCTACGTGCCCCAATCGCGGGCGTAGCGGAAATCGCGATCCATGGTGCGGTAGGAGAGCTTGGCGATGACCGGCATCCGCCGCTTGTAGTGGTTGCGGCGGACGAGCGTGGCCACGCGATCGACGAACTCCGGGGCGAAGCCGGCGCGGACCAACTCGGCCCGCCGCCAGCGGCGATCGACCATGAGCACCAGCAGACGGTCGACCTCGGCGTAGCTGAAGCCCAATTCGCCTTCGTCGGTCTGGCCGATCCACAGGTCGCCGGTGGGCGGCTTTTGCAGGATGGCCTGGGGCACGTCCAGGCGGGCCGCCAGTTGATACAACTGCGTCTTGTACAAGTCGCCCACGGGATTGATGGCCGAGGCCATGTCGCCGAACTGCGTGCCGTAGCCCAGCAGCAGTTCGCTCTTGTTGCTGGTGCCCGCCACCAGGGCCTGGAACGCGGCGCTCTGATCGTAGAGGACCGTCATGCGTTCGCGGGCGCACTTGTTGGCCAGGCGGAGTTGCGAGGCCTCGGGGAACTGTGCGAAGTAGGCGTCGATCTGCGCGGTGATCGGCACCTCGACGCTGCGCACGCCCAATTGTTCGAGCACGGCCTGGCTATCGCGGCGCGTGGCCTCGCTGGAGGTCTTGTAGGGGATGGTCACGGCCAGCACGTTTTCCGGCCCCAGGGCCCGGGCGGCCAGGAAAGTCACCACGCTGGAGTCGATGCCGCCGGACAGGCCCACCACCGCGCGGTTGAACCCGGCGCGGCGGATTTCCGCGCGGATGAAGCGGGTCAGGATGGCGGTCACCAGTTCCGCGTTGATGGCCAAGTCGCTGTTTGGAGTCTCAGTTCCCATAGCGCTGCCGTTTGATGCGATTCATTTCTTCGATGGTCAACAACAACCGCTCGTCGCGGGCCAAGGGGGTGATGAGCCGCTGCCGCCGCAGCTCGGTGGGGTCGAACGCGGCCAGGGTCAACGACTCGTCGAGCATGGGGGCCTCGACGATCGTGCGGCCGTCGGGGCCCACGACCGCGCTGCCGCCCCAGAAACACAAGCCGTCTTCAAATCCCACGCGGTTGACGAAGACCACCACGGCGCCCATCAATTGGGCGTAGCTTTTGGAAAGGTGCTCATAGGTCTCGGCGGTGCGGATCTTGGGCCCATCGACGCCGCGGCCCGGCGAGTTCGAGGGGCAGATGAGCATGTCCACCTCCTCGGCCTGCATGATGGCGGCCGCCGAGAGGTGCCAAAAGTCCTCGCAGATCAGCATGCCCACCCGCCCGAAGCGGGCCGTGTTGAAGGCCTGGAAGCGGTCGCCCGCCGCGAAGTACCGCTGCTCGTCGAACAACCCGTACGTCGGCAGGTACACCTTGCGGTGCAGGTGGATGATCTGGCCGCCCTCGGCGTAAAGCACGGCATTGTAGAAGCGATGCTGCGACGACTCCTCGACGAACCCCAGTACGACCGCCATTTTGCCGGCCGCGTCCAGAAGTTGCTTGATCTCGGGCGAGGCCGGGCTCAAGGCCACGTCGGGCACCATGTCGCGGAGAAAGTAGCCCGTCAACGACAACTCCGGGAAGATGATCAAGTCGGCCTGCTGCCGGGCGGCCAGGCGGATCTGCTCCAGGTGCAGGTCCAGGTTGCGTTGCCGATCGGCCAGCACGGGCGCAATCTGCGCCAGCGCCACCCGCATCACGGCTCGCGAACCGTTGTCCGTCACTGCCGACTCCTAGAATCTAATATCTGAAATCTGAAATCTGAGATCCTTACTTCCGCATCTCGGCGGCAATCGCCTGCAGCAAGTCTTGCCGCGTGCCGCGGGAATACTCCAGATCGAACCACAATATCTTGCCCGAGGCGCCCAGCAAGTAGGTCCGCCCCGGTTTGGCCTTGGCCACCTTTGCAAACAACTGGCCGTCTTTGTCGAGGAGGATGGGGAATTTCGCCCCGACCAGCTCGACTTTGGCTTTGACCACCTCCGGCTTGTCGCGCTCGTTAATGCCGATCACGGCCACGCCTTGCCCGGCGTAGGGGCCCAAAAGCCCTTCGGCCAGGTCCTGCAACTCTTCCACGCTATATAAGCTGTCGGCCGTCCAGAAGACAACCACCGTGAGCTTCTTGCCGTACAGGCTGCCGAGCGACTGCGTCTTGCCGGAGAGGTCCGGCAGGTCGGCCTGGGGCATCCAATCGCCCACTTTGACGGTACACGTGGCAAGATCAGTCGCGCTGAGCTGAACTTTGGGAATGCTGGGCGGCGGCGCAGCCTGCTCGCCTGTTCCCCTGCTCACCTGTTCCTTCGTGGCCTTTTCCTCGCCGGACGGCGGCGCACTCTTGCGATTTTCGCTCTGGGGCGGCTTTTTGTCCGGCGTTTCCGACTGACAGCCCAGACAGACGGCCACCAGCAGCACGGCAAGCAACGATCCGCAATGAATTGCAGGGCGCATGGCTTTGGTACCTCAAGTTCCTTTGCCGATTTTGATGCCCAGATCGCGCAACTGGCGGGCGTCTACTCCGCCGGGCGCGCCGGTCATCAGGTCTGTGGCCCGCTGCGTCTTGGGGAAGGCGATGGCGTCGCGAATGCTCTCCAGGCCGCCGAAGAGCATCACCAGCCGGTCGATGCCCAGGGCGATCCCGCCGTGGGGCGGCGCCCCGAATTGCAAGGCGTCCAGGAGGAAGCCGAACCGCTCCCGGGCCATTTCCTCATGGATGCCCAGCAGGCCGAACACCTGTTGCTGAAGTTGTTGATCGTGGATACGAATCGTGCCGCCGCCGGCCTCGGAGCCGTTAATCACCAAGTCGTAGGCCTGGGCTCGGCACTTGCCCGGGTCGCTGACCAATAGGGCCATGTCCTGCGGCCGCGGGGCGGTAAAGGGATGGTGCATGGCGGTCCAGCCGCCCTCTTCCGGCACATAGGCGAACATGGGGAATTCGACGATCCAGGAGAAGTGCATGCGGGCCGGGTCGTACAGTTTCAGTTCGGCGCCCAACCGCTTCCGCAGGGCGTACAGGGCCTTGCAGGTGACCTCGAAACGGTCGGCCACCAGCAGCAACAGATCGCCCGGCTCGGCCCCCATCCGCCGGCCGATCCGGGCCAGCAGCTCGGGGCTGAAATTCTTGGCGATGGGGGAAGCCAGCTTCCCGTCGGCCTCGACCTTGAACCAGGCCAGCCCTTGGGCCGCAAAATCCTCGATAATCAACGCCGTCAGCTCGTCGATCCCTTTGCGCGAATAGCGGTCGGCCGCCTGCTTGGCGTTGATGCCGCGGACCCGGCCGCCCGCGGCCACGGCGTCGCGAAAAACGCGGAACCCGGCCTCCCCGGCCAGATCGCTCACGTCGATCAACTCCATGCCGAAGCGCAGATCGGGGGCGTCATGTCCAAACCGCTCCATCGCCTCGTCGTAGGTCATCCGCGGCAGCGGCAGCGGCAGATCCAGCCCCAACATCTCCTTGGCCAACCGCACCATCAGGCCGTCGATCACGCCGATGATGTCCTCGGCCTGGACGAACGACATCTCCAGGTCCATCTGCGTGAACTCCGGCTGGCGGTCGGCCCGCAGGTCCTCGTCGCGAAAACAGCGGGCCACCTGGATATAGCGGTCGTAGCCGGCCACCATCAGGATCTGCTTGTAGAGCTGGGGCGACTGCGGCAGGGCATAGAACGCCCCGTGCTGGATGCGGCTGGGCACCAGGTAGTCGCGGGCCCCCTCGGGCGTGCTGCGGCCGAGCATGGGCGTTTCCACTTCGATGAAATCCAGCGCGTCGAAGTAATCCCGCATCAGCTTGATCATCCGATGCCGCAACACAAGCGTCTCCTGCATCCGCGGCCGGCGCAGATCGACGTACCGATACTTCAATCGCAGGTCCTCGCCGGGCAGATCCGGGCTGGTGGGTTGGAACGGCGGCGTGGCGCTGCGATTGAGGATCTCCAGGCGCCGGGCGCGAATCTCGACCTGGCCCGTGGGCAGCTTGGGATTGACGGTCCCCTCGGGCCGCGGGGCCACGTTGCCCGTCACCCGAATGACGAACTCCGACCGCAACGCCTTGGCCGCCTGCAAGGTCTCGTCGCCGCTTTCCGGGGCGAAGACCACCTGTGTCTTGCCGTAGCGATCCCGCAGATCGACGAACAGCAGCGAGTCGCTGTGCTCGCGATAGGTATCGACCCAGCCGCACAGGGTCACCTGCCGGCCGACGTGTTCGGGGCGGAGTTCTCCGCAAGTGTGCGTCCGCAACAAGTCCTAAACCCCCTCAAAATGTGCAAAACCAGTCGAGTCTTGTATTCTAACCGCCGCTCTAGTCTGACGCGAAGGGGGTCAGGTCCATGTTTTCGGTCGTGAGTCGGCCAAATGGCAATGCCTATCAGCCGAAAAATGGACCAGACCCCAACTTCGCAGTTCTTCTGGGCGGGGTACATCGTCGCCCTACGAGAGAAAGCACACGTGCCAATTTCCTACTAAAATAGCCACAGTTAGTATTGACGTGCAGGAAAGCTGGCATATACTAATTGTTGACATATTAGTAGTTCTGTAGTTTTGGCGTTAGTCCTTGATATCAAAGGCATTAAGCAATGAAAAAGCCACAGGTGCCGCCCCCACTGGAGGAAATCTGGAAAGAGACGAGTAGCAAGTCGTTTTCCAAGATCGTGCAGACGGTCCGCGATCCCTTGGTGAATTGCAGTTATCTCCACTGGGATGAACTGCGGCACCGCACCCCCCCACATGGTCTCTCTGTCCGAGAATGGTGGCTCGGTATCAAACTAAATCGCCAGAGCCAATATCGCGCCGTTCCGTTGCAAGACACAGGTGGACGGCCTTTTCAGTACCTCCTCCCTGACCCCATCCCGGCGCGTTTGCACAACATCGACCGCGGAGCAGGCGGTTTCATTGAAATGCCGGAGCAGATCACCAATCCGGAAACAAAGGATCGTTACTATGTCGGGTCGTTGATTGAAGAGGCCATTACGTCCAGTCAGCTTGAGGGAGCGGCCACGACGCGAAAGATCGCCAAAGAAATGATTCGGACAGGGCGGCAACCGCGCGACCGCAGCGAGAGGATGATTCTAAATAACTTCATCACCATGAAACGCATCGGAGACCTGAAAGGCGAACCGCTTACCAGCGAATTGGTGTTTGAGATACACCGCCTTGTGACGGATCAAGCCTTGGATGATGCCTCCGCGGCCGGGCGGTTCAGAACCGACGAGGAGAAAGTCGTGGTGACCGACCTGTACGGACAAGTCTATCACGAACCGCCTCCGGCGTCGCAACTGGAAGCTCGAATGGCGGCAATGTGTAGTTTCGCCAACGGTACGCCGGCAGGAACTTTTGTCCATCCTGCCATTCGAGCCGTCGTCCTGCATTTCTGGTTGGCTTATGACCATCCGTTCGTTGACGGCAATGGCCGAACGGCGCGGGCACTGTTCTACTGGGCGATGCTGCATCATCATTATTGGCTGTGCGAATACATATCCATCTCGCACATCATCCGCAAGGGACCAATGCGCTACCAGCGGGCATTTCTTCATACCGAGACCGACGACAACGACTTGACTTACTTCATCCTCTATCACATCGAAGTGATGCGTCTCGCTGTTAGTCAACTCCATGAATACATCCGAGCGAAGACCGAACAACTGCGAAGATTGCAGAGCGAGTTACGAGGGATTGTCGTGTTGAACCATCGGCAGCGAGATATAATCAGTCACGCTCTCCGTCATCCGAATCAGCTCTATACTATTGAGTCCCATCGGCTCAGCCACAACGTAGTCTATGAAACAGCGCGGAGAGACCTTACGGACTTAGCGGAACGCGGTCTGCTCATGCCGACGAAGGTCGGTAAGGCTTGGCGGTTCTCCCCAGCCCCCGATCTTGAGCAAAAACTCACCAATATTTCCTAGCAAAGGCTGTCTGGCGCGGGAAAAGTCCAAGGCTGTTCCTGCAACTGCACTGGGAGCTGGCTGGGAAACGGGGTAAAATTGACTCTTGCTACATTGAAGACCCACGCGAGAACGCACCTTCACCCATGACCATGGAACTGGTCCTTTCGCCCTCGGGCCACCTCAACGCGATCGAGTCGGTCGGCGAACCGGTGGAGAGTTCGCCTGACGCAGCCTTGGACAGTCGACTGAAGCGGGTTGCGAAGGCCTTTCAGTCGTGCCAGGCGGAAGGGCTTTTCGCGCTGGCGATCGAGCGGTTCGACACCCCCCTGGCGGCGTCCCCGGCCTACTGGAGAGATTTCGCCGCACGCTACCTGACGGAACTCTGCCACACGCCCGACAGCGCCGAGGCCCAACCGGCGGACGTTCCGCCCCCGGCGCCGGCGGAACTGGCGACCCTGCTGTTGAGCGTTCCGCCCATGCAAGGCGCCGAGTACCTTACGGAAGGCGTCTTGGGGGACCTGTGGCAGGACCTGGACGCTTGGGTGCGCGGCCGGGTGAAGTCGTTCGGCCAGGGCCTTTCCGCTTTCCTGAAAGAACATGCTCCGCTCTGGCATCAGGTCGGCCGGGTCTGTTTCCATTTGGCCGAGAACCGTCGCGATGCGGACTTCCCCTTCGCCTTCCTGGCCACGTATGCGCCCAGTCTGGCCGGCGGGGCGCGGGTGCAGTATCAACCGCT
>JBEKZQ010000183.1:0-11658 GCA_049509675.1 Thermoguttaceae bacterium
TACGTGCGGCGCAACTGGACAAGGACTGCCCGCCCATCCCCTGGCTGGCGAACCACCGGCTGCAATTCGTGTACACATGACCACGAAAATCCTCATCGAATTTCGGCCCGCGGAAATCGGCGTTCAATGCTGCAAGAACCGGCATAGAAGAGCACTGGCAGAGCCAGTGGCACCCGGCGAGAGGCGGGAGGCGAGAAGCTATCTTGCGCGCCGATGGTCTTGGCACTTCTCGGAGGCAAGAGCCGTTCGCAGAAGCACTGGCAAGCCAGTGGCACGCACGCCCCACGGTCCACGCCCCCCGCCCCACGGTCCACGCCTCCCGCGCCCCACGCCCCATGGCCCACGGTCCACGCTCGCTACACTCTCCCCGCCAGCCACTTGTCCACGGCGGCGGCCATCAGCCGGCCCTGGTTGATGGCGTGGACCACCAACGAGGCCCCGCGGACCGTGTCGCCGCAGGCGAAAATGCCCGGCTGATTAGTCATCCAGCGGTTGACCAGCAGGTTGCCGCGGTTGTCGATCGAGAGGTCCAACTCCTCGACCACGCCGGCATGGACCACGTGCAAAAAACCCATGGCGATCAGCACCAGGTCGGCCGGTAAGTTGAAGGCCGTGCCGGCCACCTCTTGCATCTGGAAACCCTTGGGGCCCTCGATCCACTGCACCGCGCAGCCCTCCAGGTGCGTGACGCGGCCGTCCGTGCCGCAAAGTTGCCGGGTCAAGGCGCTCCAGCGGCGCTGGCAACCCTCTTCCTGCGACGAGGAGGTCCGCATGATCCGCGGCCACAGCGGCCAGGGGGTTTCCGGATTGCTGTCGTCCGGCGGACGGGGCAGGATTTCCAACTGGGTTACCGAAGCCGCCCCTTGGCGGATCGACGTGCCCACGCAGTCGCTGCCGGTATCGCCGCCGCCGACCACGATCACGTGTTTTCCTTGCGCGTGCAGGACTGGCTGGGTGCCATTTTGGCTTGCCGCACAGGCCGTGCGGCGGTTCTGCTGGGTGAGGAAGTCCATGGCGAAGGCCACGCCGTCCAGGTCGGCGCCCGGCACCGCCAGCGGCCGCGGTTGGCCGGCGCCCATCGCCAGGCACACGGCATCGTACGACTTCCGCAGGTAGTTGCCGGAAACGTCTTTGCCGACGGTGACGCCAGGCTCGAACTTCACCCCTTCGGCGGCCATTTGTTCCAAGCGGCGGTCGAGCACGAATTTTTCCAGTTTGAAGTCGGGGATGCCGTAGCGGAGCAATCCGCCCAGGCGGTCGTCCTTTTCGAAGAGCACGACCGCGTGCCCCGCGCGGGCCAACTGCTGGGCCGCGGCCAGCCCGGCCGGTCCCGAGCCCACCACGGCCACGCGTTTTCCGCTGGAGTGGCCGGCGGTCAAGGGCCGGACCCAGCCCTCCTGGAAGGCCCGCTCCGCGATCTGGTACTCGATCTGCTTGATGGTCACCGGCGCATTGTGCAGGGCCAAGGTGCAGGCCGCCTCGCAAGGGGCCGGACAGACCCGGCCGGTGACCTCGGGAAAATTGTTGGTCGAGTGCAGATTCTCGGCCGCCTCGCGCCAGCGGTCGCGGTAGACCAGGTCGTTGAACTCGGGAATGCGGTTCTGCACGGGACACCCGGCGGCATGGCAGTAGGGAATGCCGCAATCCATGCAGCGGGCGGCCTGCTGGTTGAGCACGCTGGCCACCAGCGGCCGGTCGATTTCGTGCCAGTCGCGGATCCGCTCGCTGACGGGGCGATGCCCGGTCTCGACCCGCGCGAACTGCTTGAAGCCGGTCGGGTTAGCCACGGAACACCTCCTCGGTGGCCGGCGTGGCGTCGCCGTTGACCTGCTCGCGCTCGCGCAACCGATCCAGGGCCTCGCGATAATCGATCGGCATGACCTTGACGAATCGCCCCGCCATTTCCTGCCAGCGGTCGATCAACAGCTTGGCCTGCCGGCTGCCGGTCCAGTGGAAGTGGCGGCGGATGAGTCCTTGCAAAACGGCCAGGTCTTCCTTGAGGTGGACCGGCTCGAGGTCGACCATGTCCAGGTTGCAGAGGGTGTCGAAGAGTTGCTGCTGGTCGAAGACGTAGGCCACGCCGCCGCTCATGCCGGCGGCGAAATTGCGGCCGGTGCGGCCCAGCACCACCACCGTGCCGCCGGTCATGTACTCGCAGCCGTGGTCGCCGAGGCCCTCGACCACGGCCACCGCGCCGCTGTTGCGGACGGCGAACCGCTCGCCGGCCAGGCCGTTGATGAACGCCTCGCCGCTGGTGGCCCCGTAGAGGAGCGTGTTGCCCACGATGACGTTCTCCTTGGGATCGAAAGGCGAGCCGCGGGGGGTCTGCACGATGATCCGGCCGCCGGACAGTCCCTTGCCCAGGTAATCATTGGCGTCGCCGATGAGTTTCATGGTCACGCCGGGGGCCAGAAAGGCCCCGAAACTCTGGCCGGCCGAGCCGCGGAAGACCAACTGCACGGCGCCCTCGCGCAGCCCCGCGCTGCCGTGCCACTTGACGATGCGGTTGCTGAGGATGGCGCCTACGGTGCGGTGAATGTTGCGGATGGGCATGTCCAGCCGGGCCGGCTCCCCGCGCTCGACGGCCGGGCCGATCTGTTGGAGAATCTGCCAGTCCAAGTGGTCCTTGTGCATGTCGCTCTGCGGCCGCACGCACCGCAGCGCACAGCCGTTGGAGCGGTCGGCGGGCGCGAACACACGCGAGAAATCCAGGCCCCGCGCCTTCCAATGCTCGATCGCGCTGCGGCAGCACAGCCGATCCGTGCGGCCGATCATGTCGTCGAACGTGCGGAAGCCCAGTTCGGCCATGATGCGGCGGATCTCCTCGGCCACGAAAGTCAGGTAGCGCACCACGTACTCGACCTTGCCGTGGAAGCGCCTGCGCAAGTCGGGGTCCTGCGTGGCGATGCCCACCGGGCAGGTGCCCAGGTGGCACTTGCGCATGAGGATGCAGCCCAGCGAGACCAGGGCCCCGGTGCCGAAGCCGAACCGTTCGGCGCCCAGCAGCGCGCCGATGACCACGTCGCGGCCGGTCTTCAACTGGCCGTCGACCTGGACCACGATGCGGTCGCGCAGGCCGTTGAGCACGAGCGTCTGCTGCGTCTCGGCCAGGCCGATCTCCCAGGGCCCGCCGGCATGTTTGATCGACGACAGCGGGCTGGCGCCCGTGCCGCCGTCGTGGCCGCTGATGAGGACTTCATCGGCGTGTCCCTTGGCCACCCCCGCCGCCACCGTGCCCACGCCCACCTCGGACACCAGTTTGACCGACACCTTCACGCCCGGGTTGGCGCACTTCAGGTCGTAGATCAACTGGGCCAGGTCTTCGATGGAATAGATGTCGTGATGCGGCGGCGGGGAAATCAACGACACGCCCGGCGTCGAGTGCCGCAGCCGGGCTATCTCTTCGCTGACCTTGTAGCCGGGCAACTGGCCGCCCTCGCCGGGCTTGGCGCCCTGGGCCATCTTGATCTGCAGCATCTTCGCCTGCGACAGATACTCGATCGTGACGCCGAACCGCGCGCTGGCCACCTGCTTGATGCCGCTGTTGAGCGAATCGCCGCTAGTCATGGGGCGATAACGGACTGGATCTTCGCCGCCTTCCCCCGTGTTCGACATGCCGCCCAGCCGATTCATGGCCACGCAAAGCGCCTCGTGCGCCTCCTTGCTGATCGAGCCGTGCGACATGGCCCCCGTGTAGAAGCGGCGCACGATCCGGCTGACCGGTTCCACTTCCTCCAGGGGCACCGGCTCACCGGGCACGAACTCAAAGAGCCCCCGCAAGGTACACAAGTCGCGGCCCTGGTCGTTGATCGCCCGGGCGAACTCCTCGTACAGCCGCGGGTTGTTCTGAATCACGGCGTGTTGCAGGCTGGTGATCGTGGCCGGGTTCCAGAGATGGTTCTCGCCATCCAGCCGGTATTGGTATTCGCCGCCGAAGTCGAGTTCCAGCGCGCCGGCCGCGCGGGGCTGGAAGGCCGAGGCGTGCCGGGCCAGCGCCTCGCGCGCGATCACGTCCAGGCCGACGCCGCCGATGCGCGAGGCCGTGCCCGGAAAATAGCGGTCGATCACCGCGCCGTGCAGCCCCACCGCCTCGAACTGCTGCGCCGAATGATAGCTCCGCAGCGTGGAAATGCCCATCTTCGAGATCGTTTTCAGGATCCCTTTCTTCAGGGCCTTGATGAACTGATCGGCCAGTTGATCGGCGTCGACGTCCTGGGGCAGGTCGCCCTCGGTTTGCAGCTTATTGAGGGCCTCGAAGGCCAGGTAGGGATTGATGGCGTTGGCGCCGTAGCCGCACAACAGGCAGAAGTGCATGACCTCGAGGGGCTCGACGCTTTCGACCACGATGCCGGCCTCGCTCCGCAGCCGCCGGGCCAGCAGGCCGTTGTGCAAGGCCGCCGTGGCCAACAGGCTGGGGATGGGGGCCATCTCCGGCGAGGCGTCGCGATCGCTCACGATCAACAGCGACGCCCCATCGCGGATCGCCTGTTGGCCCGCATCGACCAACTCCCTCAAGGCCCGCTCAAGCTGCGGCCCGGGATCGCCCGACACCGGGAACACGGCCGGCAGCACGACCACCTTGAAGTCGCTCCGCCGCACGGTGCGCAGACGATGAATGTCCTCGTTGGTCAGGATCGGATGCGGCAGTTTCAGTTGCCGACAGTGCTCCGGCGTTTCGTCCAACAGGTTCCGCTGCTTGCCGGTAAACGACATCAGCGACATCACCAGCCCCTCGCGCAAGGGATCGATGGGCGGGTTGGTCACCTGGGCGAACAACTGCTTGAAGTAGTTGAACAACAGCTTGGGCTGGTTGGAGAGCACGGCCAGGGGCGTGTCGGTGCCCATGGAGCCGACCGGCTCCTGGCCGGTGGCGGCCATAGGGGCCAGGATCACGAGCAATTCTTCCCGGGTATAGCCGAAGAGCCGCAGCCGCTGGGCAAGCGTGGCCGGATCGATCTCGGTGGGCTTGGCCGGCTGGAACAGGCCGCGCAGCTCGATGCGGTTCTCCTGAAGCCAGCGGCGGTAGGGCCGCTGCCGCGAGGTCTTGCCCTTGATCTCGTTGTCCTCGACGATCCGCCCTTCCTCGGTATCGACCAGGAACATGCGGCCGGGCTGAAGGCGGCCCTTGCGCTGGATCTGCTCGGGCGGAAACTCGATCACTCCCGCCTCGCTGGCCAGAACCACCAGCCCCTCGGTCGTGACCACGTAGCGGCTGGGCCGCAGGCCGTTGCGGTCCAGGGTGCCGCCCACCAGGCGGCCGTCGGTGAAGACCATCGCGGCCGGACCGTCCCAGGGCTCCAAAATGGCCGCGTGGTATTCGTAAAACGCCCGCTTGTCGGTCGAGATGTGATAGGCCGGCCCAAAGGCCTCGGGAATCATCATCATCAGCGCGTGCGGCGCGCTGCGCCCGGCCCGGACCAACAATTCCATGCAGTTGTCGAAACAGGCCGAATCGCTGCCGCCCGGCTGCAACACGGGATACAAATCGGACAGGTCCTCGCCCAGAGCGGGACATGCCATTGTCTTTTCATAGCCTTGCAGACGATTGGCGTTGCCGCGCAAGGTGTTTATTTCGCCATTGTGCGCGATCATGCGAAACGGTTGCGCCAAGCGCCAACTGGGGAACGTGTTGGTGCTGTACCGCTGATGGACAACGGCCAAGGCCGTGGTCACGCGCGGATCGGCCAGGTCCGTGTAATAGGCGAACAATTGCGGCGCCAGGAACATCCCCTTGTAGCAGATGGTCCGCGCCGACATGGAAGGCACGTAGAACCAATCGGCCTCGGGTCCCAGCACCCCGGCCACCTGCCGCTCCGCCCGTTTCCGCGCCAGGAACAAGCGACGTTCCAACTCTTCGTCGTCCGGCGACATGCCGCTGCTGCCGCCGATGAACAACTGGCGAACGACCGGCTCCGAGGCCCGGGCCAGTTCGCCCAGGCAACGGTCGTCGCAGGGCACGTCGCGCCAGGCGAGCACCTCCAGCCCCTCCGCCTCGACCCGCTCTGCCAGAATCTCCTCGCACGTGCGTCGCAGGTCCAATTTCGGCGGCAGAAAGACCATCGCCACGCCATACTGCCGTCGCGATGGAAGCGCGAACTGCAAACGGTCGGCCTCGGCGGCAAAGAACTCGTGCGGGATCTGCAAGAGGATGCCGGCGCCGTCGCCGGTCGATTCATCGGCGCCCGCCGCCCCGCGGTGCATCAGGTTCAGCAGGACCTGCTTGCCGTGTTCGACAATGGCATGGTTGCGGACGCCCGAGATATTGACCACGGCCCCGATGCCACACGCATCGTGCTCCCACTGCGGGTCGTACAAACCGGTCGCTTTTGGCAGGGAAGGCCGCATCGGCAGTTTCTCAACTTGGGTGAATCGTAGCCTCTAAAATGTTATCCGAAAAGTCCGCGCTTGGATCCCCCTCTCCCTCTGGGAGAGGGTTGGGGAGAGGGGAGCTTTTCAAGCGCCCGCCTAAAGCAATGGTATCATTAGAGTCACTAATGTCAAGGAGTCGCTAGAATTACGAATCGTCACATCGGAACCCGGACATGACCGTGGATCACGACCGCATCGCTGACGACAACGTAAACGACATCGCCTTGGGAGATCACCGCTGGCTGCGCTCTAGGATTCGCCGCGCCGCCGCGGCCGCAAATTCATCGGTTTCCGCCCCGACTTCGGCGCAGACGCGATCCATCGCCTCGGTCACGCGCTGCGGGGCGTGGCGTGCCAGATACTCGGCCAAAGCGAGGCTGTACACTTCGCTGCGCGACTTGTTCAGGCGCCGCGCCAGCCGCTCGGTTTCTGTGAACACTTCGTCGGGAATCGATACGGCAGCCTTCATAACGTTAGCATAACCGCGGAAACGGGGTTGGCCAGCTTCATCGGGAAAGGGCTCGAAAATCGGTTTCCCCCTGCTTGTCACGCCCCGGCAGACCGACTATATTGACCGCCGGTCGATCCATTCGGGGCCACCTGCGGGGAGCGTGGTGCCATGACCGAACCTCGTTCGAGCGCCGTACCTATTCCTCCCGTAGAAGGCGGGCTTTCTGAATCAGTCCGCCGGCTGTGTGAATTGTCGGATGCGGAGTTGGCCACCCACGACATAGGCGAATTGAACCTGCTGGTGGGTCGTGGGTTGCCGGGCGCGGAAGACTTGGACCTCGGCGCGTGTCTCGAAAAACTGGCCGCCTGGGCGAATCTGGTCCGCCTGAATACAGATCACTGGTGGCCGAACTTCATGCGGTCGCCCGAGGAATACGAGGATTCTCCGGGCAAGTTCCGAATGCTGTGCCTTGTCACGGTGTTGCAACGCTATCTGGGCGTTCGCTACTATTATCCGTTTAACGAAGGCGAGTACGATGGCACCGATTCAAAGAACCTATTCATTCACGGGCTTCTGTCCGCGCACGGCGGAACGTGCAACACGATGGCCGTATTGTATGCGGCCGTTGGACGCCGGCTCGGGTATCCGTTGAAACTCGCACACGCAAAGGAACACTACTTCCTCCGCTGGGAAGAACCGGGCGGCGAGCGTTTCAATATCGAAGCAACGTCAGAAGGATTCTGCCCCCATGACGATGCCTATTATCACAGGCGCCCCAAACCGCTTACGGACGAAGAAATTGCGGGGGGCATCTACTTGCGGAGTATGTCTCCGCACGAGGAACTAGCGGAGTTTCTTGTTCAGCGGGGAACGTGCTTGAAAGAGCATCTCCTCACTTACCCGGCCCTGGAGGCGTTCTACTTTGCGAACCGGCTATTTCCTAAGTCTCCGACCCTTCGTGGCGCGTGGGCAATCGCCACCATGTTGTGGAGCATGATTGAGCACTCATCAAGAGTGCTTTCTTGCAAACACGCGGAAATAGTGACAGTAATGCGGCTGCGGGCGTACAGGAATGAACTCTCATACGACAAACTTCCGTTTCCCAAGCAGCCGGTTGGCGACGTGGAGCGCTGGGCACTGTCGCAGGCCCCCGAGCACCTGCGGCGAATCCTTGGAAACTTTGTCCGAAAATGGCGACAAGCTGAGGCTCACCGTTACACTTTCGCGGCGATTGGCGCGGCTAATGGCAACGGCCACTCACCACAACCACCATTCGTAAAGGACTCCAACCATGTATGACCCAACCGTCGGTCGATTTATCACGCTGGACCCGATTGGGTTCGATGGCGGTGATGCAAACACGGCCCGTTACGTGAGCAACAGCCCGACGAACTTGACAGGCCCGACTGGACTGTCCCCGAGTTACTTTCCCCCTCCGCCTCCAACGCCCATCGGCTACCAGGGAATAGGAGCGATGGGGAGCCAGATACGACAATCGGACATCGATCGCGCGAATGGGGTATTGGATAAGATTCGCGCAGCGCTAAGAGCAGCAACCGCCAATCTAACACCCGCGCAGCAGGCGGCGGCGATGGCAGAACTGGAAAGCCTCATCACCGCCGCTGTAAATTACCCATCCCAGATGGGAACGCGGCGCAACGATTGCGGCAATTGGGCGCTCGAAGTGCTGAACAAGCTCGGCAACATGACGTATATCACGCTTGACGTGGCTGCATGGGAGTATTGGGTTGGGATTCCGTTCACTGACTGGTGGCTCGGGCATAACGCGATAAGTATTACTCTGCCCGATGGAAGCATCTTTTATCTTGACGACGGCTGGTGGAACCACGCTTTTACGCCCGGAGATATACCGTGGTACGTCAGCCCCTTCAATCCGTAGCACCGAAATAACCCCCAAGGCCAAACAATGCTATCCGACGCCACGCGATTAGCAGTCAATCTGTTGTTGCCAGCCGCCTTAATTGTCGCTTGGTTGGTCGCCGAGTTCCGCTGGCGGCGCTCGTTGCGTGTGGTCCTTGGCGTTGCGTGTATACTCGTGCCATTTATGTGGCTTTCGGCCGTCATCTACACGTCGAATCTACTCACGGACATGCACCGCTTTAGCCTCGACAGAATAGAGCGATTGCTCCAAGAACGGCGAGAATCACAGGTTCACCGTGCGTTGCGAGCTTACGATGAAACGTATCAAGAGACGGGAAGCGCGAAAGCAGCGGTTTTTCGGATGAACTCGGCTCTCTTGGAACAAGGAAAAGAGTAGCCCCTTGGCACCCTCTGGAAGTGCGGAGGAAGCAATCAGCAGACCTTCTGCACGCCAGCCATCAAATCGTCCAGGCGTCGTGGCCCCACGCTGCGCCAAATGCCCGCAGACGGCCGCGCTGGGTGGGGCATGGTGTCTTTTGACGTGGTTTTCGCGTAGATCGAGGCTAGTGGCCTTGGCGGGTCTGGACCTTCTCAACGCCCGTATCCAGGTGCGTCGGACAACGGCGTCATCGCGTCGAGAACGCGCGCCGTGTCGCCTGCCTCGTCTTGATTCTCGTTGCCACCGTGCCCGAGATGTTGACGCCATCTACCATGCCATCGCCCAGGCCACGATCGGACGCCAGAACATGATCCAGGCCAAGGTGGCCAAACTTAGCAGCGTAAGCGGCGAAAGGCGGGCGAGGAACGGCAGAAAGCGGGCGGCATTACGACACACCAGGTGCAGCAGAAGGCCCAGCGGCAGCAGCACGAAGACCGCTTGCCAACCGAGATACAGACCAATGCAGGCCGCAGCCGGCGCCAGGCCGCACTGGCTACATTGCCAGGAGAACTGCTCACTAGCCCGACGCGCCAGCGAGGGATTTGCGGCGATTCCCCCTTGCTGGCGCGTCGGGCTAGTGTGGCGCGTCACAAGTTTGCGAAACTGCGGCAGACCGCCCAGCAGCAGGCCGCTGACCAAGCCGAGCAGACCATCCGGAAGTCCGGCGAACCGGTGAGCGGCCAAGCCGGGCCAGGCCGGCAGCGGATGCAGCCCGGGCCACACGGCGGGTGCGATCAGCCCCACGGCGAGTGCCGGCAGAAACAGTCGCAGCGGCGGCCGATGGCCGTCGATGGTGATCAGGGCCGCCGTCAAGAGCGTCGCCAGCAGAAACGCATGGAAGGCGAACATCGCGCCCAATTGCAGGAAGCTCCAACCGGGCGTGCCGTGCGGGTCCAGCGGCAGGTTGGCGCCCCAGGAGAACCATTCTCTTTCCGCCAATCCCACGAACAACGCGCCCGTGACCGCTTCTACCAATGGATAGCGGAGCGAGATCGGCTGCCGGCAGTCGCGGCAGCGACCGGCCAACACGATCCATCCCAGCACCGGTATGTTGTCGAACCAGCGGATTGGATGCTTGCAGGCCGGGCAGTGCGAGCCGGGAAAGCTCAAACCGATCCCCGCCGGCAAGCGATACGCGACGACGTTCAAGAAACTGCCGATCACGGCCCCCAGGGCGAACAGCCACACGGCGAAGAACTCTGCGGCAGCACCGGTCGATAGCGTTTCGGGGAACATGATTTGGGTTGGTTTACCGAAGCCGCTCGTGTGCCACTGGCTCTGCCAGTGCTTCCTTGCGGCCGACAGGCCTCATCATCTCTTAGATAATTCCGTGCAAGGGTCCCCCGCGGGCGGCCAGCGCGTCTACCCGCTTGCTCACCTCGGCATCCTCGACCAACGGCGGAGCGTGATGCGGCTTGCTGCGGGCGTCGATCACCAGCGAGCCGAAACAACCCCAATGCTTGTCGCGATAGAACGACTCGATGCCATACACGTCGACCGCCGGGTTGCTGCGGGTGAAGGTGGTCCACAGGAAATTATCCAAAGTGCGCGTGGCGAAATCGGATTGATCGACCACCACCACCAGCGGAAAGCCGTTGACGGCGTCGGTTCGCGAAAAGGCCGCCGAAAAACGGTCGACGACGCGGTCCGGGCCGTTGCCCGCCGCGTACGCCGGCCCTTCCACCACGAGGATGCCGGGCAGAAAAACGCGCGGCCTCTTGAACCCCAGCGACTCGGGCAGGGCAAGGCGGCTGTCGATGGCCACCGCGAGCGTGCGCAACGCCGGTCCGGCCGCCGCGATCACCAGCTTCGAGCCCTCGTGCAGTCCGTTGCCGCTGTAGTCCAGCGTGTCGATCGTGGTCGAGGTCTGGAAGTGCAGGTCCCGCCGCCAATCGACGCGCTCCAGCACGTGCCGCAGGAACTCGGGAATGTGCTCGATTTTCAACTCCGGGTTGTCTTCGCCGGCGACGATCAATAGGTACTTGGCCAGGGACAATTGGCCTTGGCCCAAGAGGGCGTTGGCCAGGGTCAACAGCTCGCGCGGCCGGCGGCACGGATCGTACGGCACGTAGCGCTCGCTGCCGATGGCCAACAACAGCGGATGCACCCCGGCCGCCTCGACGGCATGCACGGCCCGAACGCCCGGTACGGTCCGCACAAGCACCGGGCCGGCCAGCTCGTGGATCAGGCGGCTGAACATCGAGTCTTCCTGCGGCGGCCGGCCCACGACGGTGAAAGGCCAGATCGCCCCCTCGCGATGGTACACGCGCTCGACCAGCATCACCGGAAACTCGTGCGCCAGGCTGTAGTAACCGAGGTGATCGCCGAACGGCCCTTCCGGCAATTGCCGGTACAGATCCAGGTGGCCGGTGATGCAGAAATCGGCTTCGGCGTGGATCGGCAGTTGATCGGAGCGGGCGATCATCGGCACGCGGCGCCGATTGAGGATGCCGGCGAAGGCCAACTCGCTGACACCCTCGGGCAACGGCATCACGGCGGCGACGCTCATGGCGGGCGG
>JBEKZQ010000184.1:0-12873 GCA_049509675.1 Thermoguttaceae bacterium
AGCAACGACCATGGTGATGGTCAACAGCAATGGGATCGCCAGCGCCGCCAACCACAAGCGGCGTTCTTCGTGCGGCAGGTACAGCGGGGCCATGTTGTGGGGCCAAAGGCCCACGCCGATATAGGAGATGTAGGCGCCCAGCGCGTTCATGATCCGCAAGTTCAGAGGCAATTGCTGCGCCGAGGCCATCGAGCCGCCGCGATCCTGCATAATGCAGGTGATCCAACTCGATGCCAGCGAAAGACATACCAACGGGACCTTCTCCAACACGAGCCAACCGAGGACTTGCCAATCGGGGCCCTGCTTGACGACCGCCGCCGACCGCTCGGCCCGCCGCGTGCGTTTCGACTCGCGCGCCAGGGCCTGCCGGCGGCGCGACTCCGGCGCCCCGCTCACGCGCTGCGGCCGCTGCGGCTCCGATTCACGCGGTCTGGCCGCGATGCGGTTCAAGGGCCAATAATCCAACAACAGCAGCACAAACGGCAGCGTGACCAGCATCGGCTTGGCCAACAGGCCCAAACCGAACAGCAGGAACACCAACGCGTAGCGCGCCAGGCCCGGCCGCCGGCTGTAATACAAGTACGCCAGCAGGGTCAGAAGCCCGATCAACGTGCTCAACATGTCTTTCCGCTCGGCCACCCAGGCCACCGACTCGACGTGCAACGGGTGAACGGCGAACAGGGCCGCCACCACGCCGCTCGACCACACGGCGCCGGTCATCCACCGCAGCCACCAAAACAGCAACAACACATTCACCGTGTGCAACACGAGGTTCACGGCGTGATGCGGGCCGGCCTTGGGGCCGAACAGCGTGATGTCCAGCATGTGCGAGAGCCAAGTCAACGGATGCCAGTTGCTCTGCTCGCCGGTGGTGAATGCCCAGCGGACGTTGTCCCACGTCAGGCCCTGCTGGACGTAGACGTTCTCGAACACGTAGCCGGGGTCGTCGAAATAGACGAATTCGTGGGTCCAAACCCCCCAAAAGGCGGCAAGGGTGATGAGGGCCAGCAGGGGGCAGATCCACGCTTCGGGCGGCATGAGTGCTGCTGCCAAGGGCCGAGCGAAACCTCTGTAAGAACCCCCGTTTTCCTCCGGAAGAGGGGCCCCTGAATCGGCATTCTGCAAGAGTTCAGCCATAACCTACAACTATAACCGAGCCGCTCGCGTCTGCAAGCTCACGCTGCCGCGGCGCCAGGGCGACACTAGTGGTCTGTCCAACTTGAGTTTACGGGTGCCACGGTTGGCTTGTCCAACCGTGTTTCCAGCACTGCTGGGCAAGCCGGGCACCGACCGGAGGTTGGTCGTGGCACCCAACCGGTAATGCGTGGCACCCAACCGGTAATGTCGAAATGGACAGACCACTAGCCCGGATTATTCACCCTGCATGAATAATCCGGGCTGATGTGCGACATGGGTCCCTCCCGGGAGTATTTCGCTGCTTTGCAGTTCACCTGCGGGTGCCATGCCCGCGCAAGCGGGGCCATTGCGTCACGACTGGCGCATCAAAACCATTATGCCGCAAACGATTACGACTATTCTTTCGGTCTGCGAATATCTGCTCTTTACCCAAAGGCCACAAGTCGGCAGAATACCGCCCTCCCTGCGAACCATTTCTATCCGCCGAAGTGCCAAGTCGGGGTACGACGCACGTCACGAGGGAGGGCGGCGTCGGAACATGGAAGACCGACTGTAACAGCAAGGAGCGCGCAAACGTGAGGAAGTCCCATCTGACGGCCGCGATCGCGGCAACGCTATTGTTGGCAAGCCTGTCGGTGGTCCGGGCCCAGGGCCCCGAACCGGCTGCCCGGCCGCAGGGCGCCCCGCCCGTGGCCCTGATCGACGTGAAGTTCATCTTCAAGAATCACCCCCGCTTCGCGGCCATGCGCCAGGAGCTCAAGGCCGACGTGGAGCGGGTGGAAGGGCAGGCCCGCGCCGACAGCGAAAGCATCAGGAAAATGCGGGAGAAGTTGTCGGACTTCCGGCAGGGAAGCCCCGAATTCAAAGACCTGGAGGAACGCATCGTGCAGCGGACCAGCGAGCTCAGCGCGCGGTTTGAATTGCAGCGCCGCGAGTTCGCCGAACGGGAAGCGAAGATCTACTACGCCGTCTACCAGGAGATCATGCAGGAGGTGCAGTACTATTGCGCCGCCTACGGCGTCGCCATGGTCATGAACTTCGACCGTGAAAAGATCAACCCCGACAAGCCCGAGGACGTGATCCGCGGGGTGAACCGGGAAGTGGTGTGGTACAACGCGGCCCTGGACATCTCCGACGTCATTTTGCGGCGGCTGGCGCCGCAGGGCAATCCCAACGCGACGGCCAATCCGCAGGCGCGAGTTCCCGGCGTGTACGTTCCCAACCAGGCTGTTCCGCGGTAGTACGACCCGCGCGCGGCCGGCGCGCCAACGGAGCAAGGACGCTTCGAGAGCAGCGGTGGTCTGGATCGGTTCCCTTGTCATGGATGACTGGCGGCGCACCTGATGGAAACGACACGCAATCAGCAAACGCTGGCCGCGGCGGCCGCGATCGAAGGGGTAGGGTACTGGAGCGGCCGGGATGTCCGCGTCGAATTCCGCCCGGCCGAGGCGGATACGGGCATCGTCTTCGTGCGGCGCGATTTGCCCCACTGCCCGCGGGTTGCGGCCCGGGTCGAACATTGCGTGGAGTCGCCGCGGCGGACCACCTTGCGCTCGGGCGAGGCCGTGGTGGAAATGATCGAGCACCTGATGGCGGCCCTGGCCGGACTGGAGATCGACAACTGCGAGGTGTGGGTCGATCAAGCCGAAATACCCGGCCTGGACGGTTCCGCCTTGCCCTTCGTGACGGTCCTGCAAAATGCGGGGGTAGTCGTGCAGAACACGCCTCGCTCCGTGCGCACCGTCACCCGTCCGCTGCGGATCGGCACGGAAGAAAGTTGGATCGAGGTGCGTCCCGCTCCGCCCGGCAAGACCATCCTGCAATACGAACTGGATTACGGGAACGGCAATCCGATCGGGCGACAATCGCTGGAGATCCTGCTTTCGGCGAAGCATTTTCCCGTGAACCTGGCCCCCAGCCGGACGTTCGTGCTGGAGCACGAAGCGGCCGCGTTGCGGGCCCGCGGCCTGGGACAACGCACCACGTTCCAGGACCTGCTGATCTTCGGGCCCGACGGTCCGATCGGCAATGCCTTGCGTTTTCCCGATGAATGCGTGCGGCACAAGATCGTCGACATGATCGGCGATCTGGCCCTGGCCGGCTGCGATCTGGCGGGCCGTTTCGTGGCCTATCGCAGCGGGCATCGCCTGAACGCCGAGCTGGTGCGGGCGCTGCTTTCCGCCGAAGCCGAGCCCAAGACATGGAAACGTTGCGCGTAAGAAACACTTAAGGAGCCACGGCGATGGCCACTCACATTGCCGACCATGTTGCGATTGATCCGCGGGCTGAAATCGACGACGACGTCGAAATTGGCCCCTTTTGCGTGATTGGGCCGCATGCCCGCATCGGACGCGAGACCCGCCTGGAGAACCACGTCACCCTCATGGGCGACGTGACCCTCGGTTGCCGCAACCACGTCTATCCGGGCGTGGTGATCGGCGGCGAACCGCAAGACATCAGCTACCGCGGCTCGCAAACCAAGGTGCTCATCGGCGACGACAACATCATTCGCGAGGGCGTGACGATCAACCGCGCCACGGAAAAAGAGAACGGCGTGACGCGGTTGGGCAACGGCAATTTCCTCATGGCCTGCTGTCACGTCGCCCACGATTGCCAACTGGGCGACCAGATCATCATTGCCAACGCCAGCTTGCTGGGCGGACACGTCCACGTCCACGATCACGCCTCGCTCTCGGGGGCCGTGGCCGTACACCATTTCGCCACCATCGGCGGCTACAGTTTCATCGCCGGCTGCAGCGCCGTGCGGCACGACGTGCCGCCCTACATGCTCATGGAAGGTTACCCGGCCCGGCCGCGGTGCATCAACGCCGTGGGCCTGAAACGCAACAACTTTCCCCCCCACGTGATCCAAGCCCTGGCCGAGGCCCATCGCTTGCTGTATCGCGCCAAGGTCGGCTTGGACAACGCCTGGGAAATCCTCCGCAGCAACGGGCAGTTGGTTCCCCAGGTCAATCACCTGTTGAGTTTCGTGCAGGGGCAACACGAGGGACAGCACGGTCGCGGCCGCGAACGCCGCAAGGCCGCCTAACGTGCTCCATTTTAAGAATAGTGTCACGGTTAGGCCGCAGTGGTAGGTTATGCTTCAGCATAACGGAAGCTCTTATCCGCCAAGATGTTATGCTGAAGCATAACCTACTCACTCGCCCCTTGCGGGAGAGGGGTTGGGGGTGAGGGGAAACGGCGATGCAAACACTCAAGATGGCCGTTATTGGCGCGGGACGATTGGGCGGCTTCCACGCCCAGAAGCTGCGCAGCCTTCCCCAGGTGGAACTGCTGGCGGTGGTCGATCCGTCGGCCGCTGCACGAGAGCGCGTGGCAGCCCAATGCGGCACGCAAGCCCTGGCCGATCACCGGGCCTTGCTCGGGGTGGTCGATGCGGCGGTCATCGCGTCGCCCACCCGCTGGCACCACGCGTTGGCGATCGAATTCCTCGCTGCCGGCGCGCATCTGCTGGTGGAGAAACCGCTTTGCACGACGAGGGCGGAAGCCGAGGAGCTCGTGGCACTGGCCCGCCGCAAGAATCTCGTGTTGCAGGTTGGGCACGTCGAGCGCTTCAATCCGGCCTTCGCCGCCGCGGCCGCCCAGGTGCCGGCCCCCAAGTACATCGAGGCCGTGCGGGCGGGCGGCGTCACCTTCCGCTCGCTGGACGTCGGCGTGGTGCTGGACCTGATGATCCACGACATCGACCTGGTGCTCTCGCTGGTCCGCGCGCCGCTGCAGAAAGTCGAGGCCCTGGGCCTCTCGGTGCTGGGCGGTCACGAAGATATCGCCAACGCCCGCTTGCAGTTCCAATGCGGCTCGGTGGCCACGCTTTCCGCGTCGCGGGTCAGCTACGAGCCGGTCCGCCGCATGCAGCTTTGGGGAGTGCAAGCTTTTGCCGGGATCGATTTTGCCGCGCGCACGACCACCATCGTGCGGCCCAGCGAGACGCTGCTGAGGCGGCAGTTCCACGCCGATCGCCTCACGCCCGAGCAGGCGGAACAATGCAAGGACCATTGGGCCGAGGAGCATCTGCCGCGTCAGGTGCAGTGTTTTGCGGCGGTCGACGCCTTGGCGCTGGAGTTGCAGGATTTCGTGGAGGCGGTGCGCACACGGCGCGAGCCGCGCGTCAGCGGCGAGGCCGGTCGCGACGCCCTGGCCGTGGCCGAGCAGATTCTGGCCTGTATTGAGGCCCATGCCTGGGACGGCACGGCCGACGGACCGGCGGGACCGCTGGCCCAACGCCGATCCAGTGCCGTTCCCGCGCCCCATTTTCAGTGTGCCACTGGTTTTGCCAGTGTCTGCACCGTTATTGCGGCAAACGGGGACTGACCCGTAGCCGGTGGCTCCAGCCCGAACCACTGGCAGAGCGCCACCCAACGCCGCGCCGATCTCGGCCGCAACGGAGCAGGGGCGGGGCGGCTGCAATGGGGCCCATTTTGGGCTATGATGACAGTGAGGTTAGGAGCCGTAAGCGAATGCCATGATCCATCATCGTAGGACGGATTGCCAATCCGTCTTACAGGCAGTGCCATGCCGTATTTCGGTTTTCCCAGCCCGAGAAAGCAGCGGCCCATGAATCGCCGATTGTTGCAGCGTTTCCTGCGTTACGTGAAGATCGATACCACGGCGCGGGGTGAAATCGAGACCTATCCGAGCTCGCCGGGTCAGCTCAAGCTGGGCCGCCTGCTGGTCAAGGAGTTGCAGGCCCTGGGGATTTCCGACGCGCAGCAAGATCGCTATGGCATCGTGATGGCCACGATTCCGGCGACCGCCGACGAGGCGCCGACCATCGCCTGGTGCGCGCACCTGGACACTTCGCCGGAGACCACCGGCAAGGACGTCCGTCCGCAAGTCGTCCGCAACTACCAGGGAGGCGATCTCGCGTTGCCTGCCAGCCCGGATCGCGTGATCCGCGCGGCCGACAATCCGCAACTCGACGCCCTGCGCGGCCGGACGCTGATTACCACCGACGGCACCACGCTGCTGGGCGCCGACGACAAGGCCGGCGTGGCGGTGATCATGGAAGCCGCCGCCAGGCTCATGGATCGCGGCCCTGCGCAAAACGCACCGTCAAAGGGGACAGTCCCATTTTCGCTACGACCAAGCGAAGCTTGTCGCCCGAAATTGGGACAGTCCCCGCAGAACCGCCGGCACGGACCGATCCGCCTGCTGTTTACCTGCGACGAGGAGATTGGCCGGGGCGTGGATTACGTGGCCCCGGCCCAGATCGGTGCGGTGGTGTGCTACACGCTCGACGGCCAGGGGACCGACATGATCGATGTCGAGACCTTTTCGGCCGACTTGGCCGTGGTCACGATCTACGGGGTGAACATCCATCCCTCGATCGCCAAGGGGCGGATGGTCAATGCAATTCGCGTGAGCAGCGATTTCCTGGGCCGACTGCCCCGGGATCGGCTGTCGCCGGAAAGCACCGAAGACCGCGAGGGTTTCTTGCACGCCTATGAGATCCAGGGCGGCGTAGGCGGCGTGAAGCTGCGGATTCTGTTGCGCGATTTCGACGCGCAGAAACTGGAGGATCAGGCCCGCTTCTTGTCGCAAACCGCGGAGGCCTCGCTCCGCGAGTTCCCGGGGGCCAGGATCACCGTGGAAATCAAGCCCCAATATCGCAACATGGCCGCGGGGTTGGCCGGCGAGCCGCGGGCCGTGGCCTACGCGCAACGGGCGCTGGAGCGACTCGCGCGGCAGGCGAAACTGGCCCTGGTGCGGGGCGGCACGGACGGGGCGCGTTTGACGGAGTTGGGCCTGCCCAGCCCCAATCTGTCCTGCGGCGCATACACCCCGCATTCCGTCCTGGAATGGGCCTGCCTGGAACAGATGGCCGAATCGGTCGACTGGCTGCTGGCCCTGGCCGAGGTCTGGGCGGAAAAGCAGGGGGCGAGCGCAGGCGCTTGCTGCGCGCGACCCACCCCACACTCTCCATGATCGCTTGCCCCCTGCCGCTGTTGCTGTCGCTTGTCGTCCTGGCCGCCGATCCGGCCGGCGGCGACAAGGGCCTGGTCGCGGCGGTCCGGGCGGAAAAACCCCTGGCCGCGGGGCAGCGCGAATTCGCCGCGGCCGTGCGGCGAATCGACGCCCTGCGCGGCCAGTTCGAGTTCGACGGCCAGGGCCGCTTGATCGGCGTGGACCTGGCCGGTGGGCGGATCTCGGCCAGCGACGCCGACGTGACGCTCTTGCCGGCGCTGCCGCACTTGCAACACCTGCGGCTTTCCGGCAGCCAGATCACCGCCGCCGGCCTGGCGCGGCTGACCGCACTGACCGGCCTCACCAGCCTCGCTTTGCAGGACGCGCGGATCGACGACCGCGGCCTTCTCGGCCTTGCGGTACTGAGGAACCTGGAGTCGCTCACGCTGCGGCGCATGATCCATCTCACGGACGAGTCGTTGGACTGCCTGAAGAACTTCCCCCGACTGGTGCGACTGGCGCTGGTGGAAGACGAGTTTACCGACCGCGGCATCGCCCGGCTGCAACATCTGACTGCCCTGCGGGCGCTCGATCTGCGCGGCTGCTCGGCCGTGAGCGGCGCCGGGCTGGCCCAGCTCAAACAGTGCCGGCGGCTGGTTTCGTTGAAGATCGGCGGGGCGGGCATCGGCGATGCGGCCTTGGCGGTGTTGGCAAGTCTGCCCGCGCTGACGAGCCTGGCCGTCGAGGACGCCGGCATCACCGATGCCGGCCTGGCCCAACTCGCGGGCCTGCCGATCGAAGACCTGGCCCTGGTGCGATGCTTCGGCGTCGGCGACGAGGGACTGAAGCATCTCGCGAAGTTCAAGCTGCGGCAACTTGCACTGCCCGAAACGGCCGTCACGGGGGCCGGCCTGGCGCAACTGGCCGGCATGCAAACGCTGCGGAGCCTGACCCTGAACCGGTGCGGCGTGGACGATGCCGCCCTGCCGCAATTGGCCGGGCTGAGACGACTGGCGAAGCTCGACCTGAAGCAGTGTCCGATCGCCGACGAAGGTCTGAAGGTCCTGGCCGGTTTTCAAGGGCTCGTGGCGCTGGACCTGGAAGGCGACGGCATCAGCGATGCCGGCATCGCTTCTTTGGCACGGCTGGAAAAACTGGAAACGCTGAACCTGGCCGGCACCACGGTGAGCGACGCGGCGATCGGGGACCTGGAAAAACTCGTCCGGCTCAAGATGCTGACGATTACCCAGACCCGCATCAGCGAGCAGGGTGCGGCTCGGCTCCGCGCCGCCCTGCCCCACACGGCGTTCGTTCGGCAGCAAGATGCCGCGGCGCCGTAGCCCCCCTTGCGGAACCAACCGCCGTCGCCCATACTCAAGGTGGCGGCATTCGTGACACGTGCTATGTTCGGCCGAGAGTCTTCCGTGAACGAGGAACGCATCTCAGTGATCGACGCCGCCTCCGAAGTGGGGCTGGACAAGCGCGCCGTCTTCAAGATTCTGAAACGCCTCGGAATCGAGACTTTCATGGAACGAAGTGGCTTGCCCGACCACAGAGGCCAGGCTATTGCTCATCAATCATGCCGGCAGTGACGCGCAACGCTCACACAATGGACGGCGAGGATGCTGAACGCTGAAGTGCCTTACCAAAGCAGTCGGTGACGGCAAATGGGGCCAATTGCACGATGCGTATTTCCTGGCCGAGGGCGATACGGAGCAACTGAAGACCGTATTCTTGAAGCTGGAAAGGAAGTACGGCAAGCCCATCATGGACGAGAAAGGTAAGAAACTCGAACCGATCTCCGACATTTCCTTGGACAAGAAGGTGATTGCGGGCTTGAAGAAGTTGCCGCACGCCAAGACTACGGACGCCAAATAGCAGGAGCAGAACGATGTTTCAACGAATTGTGCGATTTGCAGCGATTTGCGGCCTCTTGGCTTATGGAGCAACTGTCCTTGCTGAAGAGCAAGTCGTCACGCCGCAAGAGACGGACGAAATTCTCGCCAATCCAGGGATGGGCTGGGAGACATTTGGCCGCACAAGCAAGCAGGACAAGAACCTGCCGTCGTGGATTCCCTCCACTGTCCGCTACAACCGCTGGGGCTGGGGCGAATTGGAGCCGCAGCCTGGAAAGCTCAATACCGAATTCCTCGACAAAGTGCTGAAAGAAACCCACGACTCAGGGCAGAAGTTGGCGTTTCGCGTGATGTGCTGCTCCACTTATAAGGGCCGTCCGTACCATCCCAAGTGGCTCAAGGATCTTGGCGGGAGAGAAATCATCGCGGATCATGGAGGCACAGCACCACTTCCAATCCCCGACATGGATGATCCCATTGTCTTGAAAGCCCATCTCGATTTCATCAAGCGACTAGGCGAGAGATACGATGGCCACCCCGACATTGACCATCTGGACCTTGGCTCCATCGGCTGGTGGGGCGAGTGGCACTTGAGCGGCACCAAGAAGGCCCAACTGCCGACGCTGGATAACCGCATGAAGGTTGTCGATGCCTACCTCGCCGCGTTCAAGAAAACGCCGCTCATCATGCTGCTCAACGGACTGGAATGCACGACCTACGCAACTCAGCACGGCGCAGGTTGGCGGTGTGATTCGCTGGGCGACCTGGGCAGCTTCTCTTCCACCTGGAACCACATGAAGAACGGCTATCCGCAGTGGATTCGGGCGACGATGGTGCAGGACGTGTGGAAGACCGCCCCGATTGCCTATGAGCCGCCCGCAGCAGTCTCCGAGTTTGTGGAGAAGAAATGGCCGCTACGCTGGATTTTCAACTACGGGCTGGCCTGCCACGGCAGCTACTTCAATGGCAAGTCGGGAAAACTGCCCACTGACGATCACTTTCGGCAAGAAATGGAGCGATTCCTCCGCAGGCTCGGCTACCGTCTCGTTTTGAAGGAATTGAAGTATCCTCCCCGTGTGATGGTTGGCGGCAAGCTCGAACTCTCCATGAAGTGGCAGAATGTCGGGTCGGCCCCTTGCTACAAGCCGTATCGAATCGCGTATCGCTTTAGCACCGCCAACGGCTACAGCAAGGTAATCGTCGGCAAGACCACCGTGGATCATTGGCTTCCTGGCTCGATTGACTTGTTCACCCCCGACTTCTTCAAGATGCCCAACGACTTGCCGCCAGGGGAGATCAACACCGTTGCAGAAAGTATCCTCGTCCCTGCCGATCTGCCCGCTGGGCCATACACGCTCTCCATTGCCATCGTGGACGCCTCATCCACCCCAATCGTAAGGTTGGGGATCAAGGGGCGAGCAGACGACGGCTGGTATCCGTTGATAAAGCAATAGGAAGTGGAAAAGGGGTCAGAACGATTTATGGTAAGATGGGCAAGTAAAAATCGTTCTGACCCCTTTTCAAACCCCTTTTCAAACCGGCTCGACAAGGACAATCTGCTGCGGACGATGACTGCGCTGGCCGACGAAGCAGCCGGGCATTTTGCGACCCTGCTGGAAGAGGCGGCCAGCAAGTACCCGAACGTCATCGCCGTAACCCATGTGCCGCCCTTCCGAGAGGCCGCATGGTATCGAAACCAGATTTCCAGCGACGATTTCCTTCCCCATTTTTCGTGCAAGGTTGCGGGCGACATTATGCAGGCCGTCATGCGGGAACATCCAAGCTCAAAGCTCCTGGTCCTCTGCGGCCATACGCACGGCGGCGGCGAAATCCAGCCAGCGGGCAACATCCGGGTGTTGACCGGCGAGGCCGAGTACGGGAGGCCGAGGGTCAGCAGAGTCTTGGAGGTTGAGTGAGAAGGTCAGCCTTGGCGACCGGGCGGGATGCCGTTCTACCGGGCCGGAAGCTGATCGTCTAAAATGGTAACTGGGGCCATCGCACGGCTCCAATGACACGGCGTTTCGCGTTAGGACGTTAGAAATGAAACCCAAATTGCTTCACGTTTGCTTCTTCAATAACTGCCAGCGGCGGGATCATGTAGGTCTTTTCGGGGACGGTGCCTTCTTTGATTTGGGCACAATCGGCAGACAAGGTTCGCAAGCCACCAACCTCCAAGTTGGTCAGAGTTGCGTAGTCGCTACAACGACACCGGGAGGTCGCGTCGAATTCAACTGGTACTCGTTCCTCAAAGAAAAGGCTCTTCGTGACGAACACGGGGCACCAGATCGGGTCTTCTTTGGCAAGTTTGTCGTTTCTGAGAGCCTGTCGAAGCATGTAGCCGCTCACAATGAGCAGTATTCCGTCTTCTTTGATCGAAACGGCAATTTCAAGCAGGGAGCGTTCTTTGAGAACGACATTCCGCAGACGGCGAAGCCCAAACTAGAGAGCGTTGATCCCGATGCAGACGAGTCATTTCCCGAGGGCAAGAAGCGGTGGAAACTCCATCAACAGAAGGAGCGGAATCAAAAAGCCGTCAAGCGGAAGAAGGACAAAGCACTCGCGGACACTGGCAAACTGGAATGCGAAGTGTGCGATTTTGACTTCGCCCAGGAATACGGTGTCCTCGGGTATGGTTTTGCTGAATGCCATCACCGGGTTCCGCTTGCGCACTTGAAGGCCGAACACCGGGTTCAGATCAGCGACCTCGCCATCGTTTGTGCCAACTGCCACCGAATGCTGCACCGAAAGCCACTACACACAGCGGAAGAACTACGCCGAGTCGTATTTGGTCGCCGTTGTTGAGCAGAAACAGCGGACGTTCGCCGGTTTGCCCCACCCTGGCGAAAGAGGTATGTTTGTTCTGGCAAGACAAATTGGCTGGTAGGATGGCGATGGACGACCGTTTCCGTGGAATGACCGTGAACGAACGGCTCTTTGAGGCCGGGCTTCTCGAAGAATGGGACAAAGCTGCGCACGCAAGGGATGCGTCGGCAATGGCCGCCGTCCTGGTCCGTGTGGCGATCACATCGGAGGAAGCGAAGCAGATCGTCGCCACGGTCCTCGCCAATCCCGAGCGATACGGCTTTTGAGAATCCGATGAATCAAGATCACTATCCCGGCATCCGACTGAAACAACTCCTGGCCGATGCCGGGCTGCTCGATCAGTTCGATGGGGCCGTTCGTTCAAGAGGCTATGCCAGGATGAAGGAACTCATCCAACAGGTCGCAAGCAGCCAGGAGGAAGCCCAGCAGTTCACCGGCGTCGTCTTCGCCAATCCCGAACATTACGACAAGGTGATTTCCGACCTGCATTATAACGGCAAGACGGTCAATGACCGGCTGGCCGCCGAGGGGCTGCTCGACCAGTTCACGGCAGCGATCCAGGCCAGAGAATCCGCCAGGATGATCGAATTGCTACAGGAGGCGGCAATCACCAAGACGTGGGCCACACGTCTGACGGCCATGATCCTCGACGGCCCGGCCCAGCCGCCGATCCATCTCAGGATGGAAGATGGCAGGAATGCAGGCTTGCGTCACACACCGAACTCCCACAAATTCCCGCCGTGCATCCGGCCCGTGGAAAGTCCGCGCGATCCTTATTGGAACCTAGGCAGCCATCCCGAAGCGGTGGAGCGGGTGTGGGACCAGCTTGGCTCGACGCTGCCCGAGGACTGCCGGTGCATTGTCTACGGGACGCCGGGCTTGGTCGCTCCCCGGTCGGGAATCTTGATTGCTAAAGCCTTCGGCACGGCCTACGTCCTTCGCGTTCCTCGGGGAATTGTGGCCGAGGCGACCCAGGCCGGGTGTGAGACGAAGAAGACATGGGGACAGAACCGAATGGCACTGCGCCTTGATTTGATTGGACTTACGACGACGAAGTTCAGCAGGCAAGTGAGCGCGGCGGCGCAGACGTTGAGCGGCGAAGGCAGCGCGGAGAGTTGTGCAGCCGCCCCGC
>JBEKZQ010000185.1:0-11608 GCA_049509675.1 Thermoguttaceae bacterium
CGACTCTGCAGTTCTCCGGTTACGGGGCGTCGTCCGGGCGCGCCAGAGACGTTGGAGCCGTTAACCGCTGGGCGGGTAGTTGGAGAAAAAAGCGGAATCCGTGTAGTGCATACCGCGTTGGCTGTCCTTACAATGAAAGACCGTGGGTGTGCGCGTTGCCCATTCCACCAAATCCTTCAGTTACAACACGACTGTTTCAAAGGGAGATGAGGCTCATGTGGAAGCCAACACTGGCGCTCGGTCTGTCGGCGGCGGTCATGGCGGCCGCGCCGTCGTTGCTGCGCAGTGAAGAAAAGGCGCCGATCCGCCTCTTCGCAACCAAGGGAGTCCCCGGCGACTGGGTCATCGGCCGCGTGCGGGATCTGAGCGAAACGGCCCCCCCCGAGGCCAAATGGTTCGTCGACGACGAGGGAATCCTCACCGGCAGGAATACCTACGACACCTGGCTCATGTCGAAGGCCGAATACGGCGACTTCGAGCTCAAACTGGAGATCAAGGTCTCAGCCCTGGGCAACAGCGGCGTGGCCCTGCGAACCCCCATGCACGGCCACCCCTGCTACGAGGGCATGGAGGTGCAGATCGCCGACCCCCGCTACTACGAAGGCAAAGGATTGCCCGAGCAGCTCTCCGGCGCGATCTACCGGGCACTCCCGCCCCGCAAGCAAGCCTTTAAGCCCGAGGGTTGGAACACCTGCCAGATCACTTGCCGCGGCCCGCGGATCAAGGTCGTCCTCAACGGCGAAGTGGTCCAGGACTTCAATCTCGACGAGCAGACCGCGACGTTGCGGCAGGACAAGGCGGGCGCAACGGCCGCGCCGCTGAAGAACCGCCCGCGCAAAGGCCACATCGGTTTCCAGGAGCTTTGCCGCGACGGCGGCCACACGCAGATTCGCAACGTGACGCTGCGGCCCTTGGACAAGAACTAACGTCAGACCACGTTTTCCTCGTTCCCACGGTCTTCCGTGGGAATCAGGAGGAAAGGAGGTTGCTCATGCGGATCAGGACAAGACACCGGTCGATTGCGTGTCTCTGTCTGCTTGCGGCGGGCTTGGGTTGCGCGCCCCGCTGCCTGGCGGAGGAGCCGGAAACCTGCCGCCTTTCGCTGCGGGCCGAGGAAGCCTTCCAACAAGGACAGGGCGCCTGGGACGTTCGCCTCCACGACGGCCCCACGGTCGGCCTCTACGACCGCGTCCTGGTCGAGGACGACGGACCGGGCATCGGCGCCGATGCAGTATGGATGAAAACCAACCGCGCACCAACCACCGAGATCGCCGGGAACACGCGGGTCAAGAAAGTGCTCCACGTTGCGCATCAGCAGGCCAAGGAAGCGCGGCTTTGCGCCCCCACCGGCGTGGCCATCGAAATCAACGGCCGGCCGATCGACGTTTCGCCCGGCGAACCCTTCCCCCAGGTTCCCGTCTCGCTCTTGAAAGACGGCGACAACGAGGTCGTTCTCTATTGCCGGGAAGGGGCGCGGCAGAGCATCAAGTACGCCACGCCGGAAGACATCCTCCGCAACGCGCCGCAGCGCAAGGACCGCCCCGGGCGCAGTTTCACCAGCCGCGACGGCGGGAAGACCTGGGAACCGTTGCGGGGTGAGTACCTGGTCCGCCTGCACCTGGTGCAGTATGTGCCGCAGGGCCACTTCATCTCGCCGGTGATCGATCTGGGGCAGGACCGCCCGCAGCCCGTCGCGGCGGGCGATCGTACGCTGCTGACGCCGGCCTCGATCCGGTCCGTCTCGCTGCAGGCCGACGCGGCGACGCCGGACGGCACGCGCGTCGAGTTGGCCTTCCGCACCGGCGGCAGCCCGGTCTACGAAGCGGCATCATGGACCGACTGGCAGCCGGCCTCTGCTGGGGACCGTCCCAGTTTCGGGCACCAAGCCTCGCTTGGTCGCAGCGAAAATGGGACTGTCCCCTTTGATGGCGCAGCATCGTCCGGACATCGCTACTTGCAATGGAAGGCCGTGCTGGCTTCCCGCGATCCGCTGCGGACGCCCCTGCTGCGGAAAGTGGCCGTCGAGGCGAAGGTCCGCCGCCAGCCGACCCCGGCCTGGGCGGGCACCTTGAAAACGGTGGCCTTCCACAACGAGCAGATACGCTATACGTCAATGCCCTTCGAGTACGAAGACCCGTTGCACCCGCGGATGGTCGCGTTGCGGCGGAAGTACAAGCTGGATGCGGTGGTCTCCGGCTCGGCCAGCGAAACGGAACAGTTTGTGCGGCTGCGCGATTGGGTCTCGCGGCAATGGAAGTACGAGCCGCCCGCGGTGAACTACCCGGCCTGGGACGCCGACGAGATCCTGCGGCGGAAATACGGCTTCTGCGTGCAATATGCGGTGGTGCTCATGCAAACCGCCATCAGCCTGGGCCACCAGGCGCGGTTCTTCTTCGGCGACAACCCGGGCGGCTCTTACGAAGGCGGGCACGAGGTCTGCGAGATCTGGTCCAACGTGTACTGCAAGTGGGTCTTCATGGACGGCAACGTGAGCTTGCACTACATCGATCCCAAGACCAAGGCGCCGATGAGCACTTTGGATCTGCACGACTTGCTGCTGAAGACCTACTACCAGGGCCGGCCGGCCACGCCGGCCAATCGCCCGCAGCAACGGCAGCTTTCGGACGCGATCGCGATTTGCTTCGGAACCAGCATGGCGCCCGGGCCCCTGCCGGCGGGAAGCGAGGCCCGCATCGAGGCCCGCGTCGAGGGCGGTCGCTACAGCGTGCCGACGCGGTGGCTGCTGGTGAGCTACCTGCCCAGGAACAACTTCTATGCCCACGCTTTTCCGCAGCCGATTACGCAAGGTTGCGGCTGGAATTGGTCGGAATACTGGTGGTGGGAGGACGCGGCGACCCCCAAGCAATGGCTCTACCACCACTTCACCTCCCGCCGCAACGACCTGGATTGGAGCATCAACCAGGTCTGTTTCGCGGCGACCGTGACCGACCGGCCGGGGGCGCTGGCGATCATGATGGGGACCTTCACGCCTTATTTCCAGAGTTTCCTGGTGAAGTTGGACCAGCAGGGCTGGAAGGAGTCTTCGCGGGCCTTCACCTGGGCCCTGCATCCGGGCCGCAACCGCCTGGAGATGCGCGTCCGCAACAACGCCGGGGTGCTTGGGCCGGTGAGTTATCTCGAGGTCGAGAAGTAGGATCATCTCCCTATGGGCAAGGGCGCGGGCTTCGGTGTCTGGGATTGGACGGTGCTGATCGTGTATTTCGTGGGCTGCACGGCCCTGGGGCTGTGGGTGTCGCGCAAGGTCCGCACCAGCGGGGGCTATTTCCTCGGCGAGCGAAAACTCCCCTGGTGGATCATGATCGGCCAGGCGTTCGGCACCGGCACCCACGCCGAGAACCCCGTCGGTCAGGCCGGGGCCACCTTTCACGCCGGCTTTGCCACCATCTGGTATCAGTGGAAGAACATGCTCATCACGCCCTTCTACTGGCTGATGGCCCCCTGGTACCGTCGCAGCGAGCGGACCACCATGGGCGAGATCATCGGCGACCGTTACGGTCCGGCCCTGGCCCTGGCCTACACGCTGTATGCCTACACTTTTTTCGTGTTCAACCAGGGGGTGATGCTCAAGGGAGCGGGCAAGATCATTGCGGTGGCCACCGGCGGCGAGGTCATCTCGCCCAACGGCGTGGTGGCGGCCATGACCGCGGCCTTCCTCCTCTACAGTTATTTCGGCGGCCTGGTGGCGGCGGCCTACACCGACTTCGTCCAGGGGCTGCTGATCATCGTGCTCTCGTTCATGCTGATTCCCAGCGGGCTGGCCACGGTGGGGGGCTTTGCCGCCATGCGCCAGACCCTGAGCAGCCCTTCGGTGGCCGAGTATGCCCGACACGTCCAGGCCGAATACCGGGCGGCCGCCGCGCGGGACCCGGCCAAGAAGCCCAAGCCGCCCGTCATCCCCGGCGACGGCAAAGGGACCGGCGGCTTCTTCGAACTCTACAACGAGGCCAGCGGCATCGACGCCTTCACTATCCTCATGCTCGCCCTGAACGGCCTGGTGGGCATCACCGCCCAGCCGCACATGGTCGCCATGAACGCCACCGGGCGGAGCGAGCGGGCCGGACGCGTCGGCCAGACCTACGGCTCGATGGTCAAGCGGATCTGCACCGTCGGCTGGGCCTTGACCGGGCTGATCGTCGCCGCCCTGGTCGTGCAGCAAAACGCCTACCTGCCCGACAGGGAAGACGCCTTCGGCTATGCCTGCCTGCGGCTGCTGGGGCCCGGCTGGGTCGGCCTGATGGTCTCCTGCGTGGTGGCGGCCAACATGTCGGCCTGCTCGAACCTGATGGTCAATGCGGGGGCCCTCTTTTCCCGCAACATCTACAAGGAATATCTCAACCCGGCCGCCGGCGACCGGGCCCTGCTGATGGCCGGCCGGCTCGCGGGGTTGGCCTCGACCCTGGCCGCCGTCGGCTTCGCCCTGCTGATCGACCAGGTCCTGCAGGCGTTCCTCTTCACCGAGACGGTCGCGGCGTTCGTCGGGGTGATTGTCGTGGGCGGGCTCCTCTGGCGGAGGGCGAACCGTTTTGGGGCCGCCGCCGCCCTCATCGCTTCGCTTGCGGTTTACTATGGCTTGTACTACCGGGCTGCCGGCCAATGGCAACTGGTCTACGTGTGGCAGGCCGGTATTTTCGGCTGGGCGATGCTGGCCGGCTTCACGTCGCTAATTCTCGTCAGCCTGCTCACCAAGGCCGAGCCCCGGGAGCGGATCGAGCAGTTCTTCGACAACATGCGACGCTCGACCGACGCCGAGGGTCTGCCCGACGGCCAGGCCAAGCCCCTTGCCGCCTCGCGCGGCCAGGACCTGCTGATGTTGGACCTCCCCGGCTGGTGTACCGCGGGCCGTTGGCAAGACTTCTTCCGCCGCTACCGCGAGGACTTGGTGGGCTTCGCGCTCGCCTGGGGAGTGGTCGTGCTGCTGGTGCTGGCGGCCTGGGGCCTGATGCAGATCGGGAGGTAGCCCTTACCAAGCAAACATAGGAGGCGTTATGTATCACGCATGCTTGCCAAGTTCTGCTTTGTATCGAGTGTTGTTGGCCATGGGACTGCTGGCCTCGGCTGCAACGTGCCCGGCCGCGGAAAAGATTGCCGCTCCGGCCGCGGCGGCGACGCTGCGGCAGATCGGCATCGACCGCGGCCTGTGCGCCGTCGTCGGGTTGCCGGAAAACGGAAAGGCGGCAACGGTCATCGATTTGGCCCGCGGGAGTCAATTGAAGATCTACTTTCAGTCTTCGCGGGCTGAGGAGGTAGCCCGGGTGCGCGATGCCGCGGCCTCCGCCGGCTTGCTGGGCGTGCAGGTATTCGCCGATCTTGAGAAGGGACCGCAGTTGCACCTGGCCGAAAACCTGGCCGATGCGGTGCTCGTGGCCCAGAGCGAGGCGTCGATCAGCGATGCGGAAGTCCTGCGCGTATTGCATCCCGACGGCATCGCGCTGCGGGGTGCGCGCCGGATCGTCAAGCCCTATCCGTCGGGCGCGGAGCAGTGGAGCCACGTGTTTCACGCCCCTGACAACAACCCGCTGTCGACGGACCAATTGGCGCGGGCGCCCTACCTGACGCACTTTCTGGCGGCGCCCTTGTTCTGCCCGATGCCCGAGGTCTCGGTAGCGGCCGGCGGCCGGGTATTTCGCGCCTTTGGGCACATCGCACACAAGGCGAATCAGAACGCGCTGTTGAACACCCTGCTGTGCATCAACGGTTACAACGGCACGATCCTTTGGCAGCAGCCGCTTCACGAAGGCTTCATGATCCATCGCAATACGATGATCGCCACGCCGGACACCCTGTACCTGGGCGATGATGAGTCGTGCAAGCTGATCGATGCGCGAACCGGCCGGCTGAAGGACCAGATCGTGATCCCGGCGGGCATGGCCGACGGGCCGGTCTGGAAGTGGATGGCCCGCGACGGCGGGCGGCTGTATGCGTTGGTGGGCGGGGCGGAGATTCGGCCGGCCACCAAGCCCTCGGCGGTTCCCGGCCTGGGCCATTGGCCGTGGGGCATGTGGGAAGGCCACGACTATAAGGACCCGCGCAGCAATTTCGGCTTTGGCCGGACCTTCGTGGCCATCGATGCGGCGACCAAGAAGATCCTCTGGCACCATGGCGAGGACGACTACATCGACGCCCGCGGCGTGTGCATGCGCAGCGGCCGCATCTATTTCTACAGTCCGGGCAAGCACCTGGGCTGCCTCGATGCGGCAACGGGGCGGCTGGCCTGGAAGAACGCCGACCAAGAGCTGCTCCAAGCCATCGGGCGGGACGGCCCGGCGCAGCTTTGGCTGACCGGCTACGCCACCACCACCTTCATCAAGTGTACCGATCGCTACATCTTCTTTGCCGGGCCGCAGCGGAAGCGGCTCGTCGCGGCGTCAACCGAGAACGGCAAGCTCGTCTGGCAGAAAGAACCCGGCAACCTGCAACTGGTGCTCCGCGACGAGGCGATCTACGCCGCCGGCGCGGAGAAGACCTGTGGACTCAAGCTGGCTTATGCGACGGGAGAAACCTTGGCCGAGTTGCCCGCCCGCCGCGCCTGCACGCGGGCGACAGGCACCGTCGATAGCGTTTTCTACCGCGCCGAAGGCGGCACGGTGCGGCTCGACATGGCCGGCGATGCCGCCAAGCACATTGCGCCCATGCGTCCTCCTTGCCAGGACGGCGTGATCGTTTCCGACGGACTGCTCTACTGGGGCCCCTGGATGTGCGGCTGTCAGTTGTCGCTCTACGGTCATATTTGCCTGGGCCCGGCCGATCGCTTCAATTTCCATCCGCCGGTCGACGCCTCGCGTTTTACAACCGGCGACGATCGGTCCGCGGTTCGCCCCTTCCCCATTGCTCCCGGCGACTGGCCGAGCTATCTGCACGATAGTGCGCACAGCGGCGTGACGAAGGTCGCCTTGCCCGAGCACGTCAGGCAGCGCTGGAGCTATCAACTGCCGGGCCAGGTTCGCCCCACGGCGCCGATCGCCGCCGGCGGCCTGGTGTTCGTAGGCGACAGCAGCGGCGCGGTGCGGGCGGTCGATGCGGCGGACGGCTCGCTCCGCTGGCGGGTCTACACCGCCGGAGCCATCTTCTTCCCGCCGGCGATCTGGCAAGGCCGGCTCTATGTGGGCTCGGCGGACGGACGCGTCTATGCCTACGAGGCCGCCACCGGTCGGCTGCTCTGGTCGTTCCGCGCTGCGCCGGCCGAGCGTTGGATTCCCGTCTATGGACGGCTCATTTCCACCTGGCCCGTGGCCGGGGGCGTAGTCGTGCAGGACGGGGTCGTCTATGCGGCGGCCGGCATCGCGCACTACGACGGCACCTACGTCTATGCCCTGGATGCCGCGACAGGCCGCGTCCTCTGGTGCAACGATTCGTCGGGCGCCCTCTCGGAAAAGGTTGACTGCGGCGTCAGCCTGCAAGGTCCGCTGTATCTGGCCGGCGGCGAACTCCGCTTCCTCGGCGGGGGCAAGTACGAGACGGCACGTTTCGGCCGCGCCACCGGCAAGTGCCTCAACGCGCCCGACAATACGCTCGCCTCGCAGTTCCGTACCGCCTTCGAACCGTATTTCCCCGAGTATGGACGGTACATGTCGCTCAGCTACTTGACGGCCGACGGCAAAGAGCTCCTCTACGACGCCAGTTACGAGGGAAGCCAGCATTCGCGTCTGGCCCTGTTGGCCGCGCTGCCGCCGGGCACTTCACGGCCGGTCAAGCAAGAGGCCCGCTGGCCGCTGCCGTTCGGCAATGGACCCAAACGTGCCACGCTTTGGAGCGACAAATCGCCAAGCCGATTCCAGAGCTTCCTGGTTACCCCCGGCAAGCTGTTGGCTGCGGGGCACGATGGGGCCGGTGCATCGGAAGAACCATTCCTGGCGGCCATCGACATTGCCAGCGGCGAGAATCTTTGGCGGGAAAAACTTTCCGGTCCGGTGGTCAAAGCCGGTACGGCCATCGATTCGCAGGGGCGGATCATCGTGGCCCTGGAAACCGGACGGGTGCTGGAATTTGCCGCACCTTAACGGACCGGCGAAACAATAAGTGGGGGACTGTCCCAATTTTCGTTCGACGAAAATGGGACTGTCCCCTTCTGAAGTGCGACAGTAGTTCCTTTGGCGGTCCTTAACGGACCGGCGCCAAATCGGCGTTCAAGCGGATGCCGTCGCCCGGCTTGACCGAGAACGCAGCCGTCTTTGCGCCGTAGCGGAGCTTGCAATCAGATCCCGTGGCATGGCGGATTTCCGCCGATTGCAGTTTCCCTTTTTTCCACGCCATGCTCACCTCGAACCCGCCCCGCGCCCGCAAACCGGCGACCGAGCCGTCCGGCCAATCGGGAGGCAGTGCAGGCAGCAAGCTGATCTCGCCCGCGTGACTCTGCAGCAGCGCCTCGGCCACGCCCGCCGTGAAGCCGAAGCTGGCGTCGGATTGGTTGGCGCCGCGATTGTGCAGGTTCAGGGCCAACGAATGGGCGACGAACGCCGGAAGGATGGCGGCCACCTTGTCGCCGCGTTCCAACCGCGCCCATACGCAGATGTCCCAGGCGGCAGGCCAACCGCCGCGGCCGCGGCGCGTTTCCATCCACCGCTGAATTGCCGCCGCCAGACGCGGATCGCGCCGCAGCGTAATGGAACTGCCCGGGTAGATGGTGAAGTTGGGCGAGCAGTTGTGCCCTTGATCGCCTGCCCGCCAGTCTTCAATCCACTCCTGCAGATAGCCCAGCCGGTTGATCCGGTAAGGGGGAAGCCTGCCGAGCGCGGTTTCCAGCCTGGCACGAAACTGCTCGTCTACGCCAAGCAGCCGGCTGGCCGTAATACAGTGCGGGAACAGCTCGCGCATGATGGCAATATCCATGGTCGGCGCGGGAGAGAGGAAGGCCAACTTACCGTTGCCGTCCAGATATCCGTGCTCCGGCGACATGGAGAAAGGCGTCACCAGCCAATGATGCTTCGGCTCCTCGACCAGCAGTTCCAGCAAGAACTGGGCGGAGCCCTTCATAATGGGGTAATACTGCTTGAGGAACTGCCGGTCGCCCGTAAACGCATAGTGCTCCCACAGGTTCTGGCACAGCCAGGCGCCGCCTACGGGCCACATGCCGAACCGGGCCGCATCGACCGGAGCGGTCCCCCGCCACAGGTCGATGTTGTGGTGGGTCACCCATCCGCCGCAGCCGTAATACACCCTGGCCGTCTTGGCGCCCGTGACCGAAACGTCCTTGAGCATGTCGAACAGCGGCTGCTGGCACTCCGGCAGGTTGCAGACCTCGGCCGGCCAGTAGTTCATCTCGGTATTGATGTTGATGGTGTATTTGCTGCCCCAGGGCGGAACGACCGATTCGTTCCAGATTCCCTGGAGATTGGCCGGCTGTCCGCCGGCACGGCTGCTGGAGAGCAGCAGATAACGGCCGAACTGAAAGCACAGGGCTTCCAGGTTCGGATCAGCGACGCCCGCGCCCAGCGCCTTGAGTCGCTCGTCAATCGGTTTGTCACTGCTTGAGCCGTCGCCGACATGCAGATGCACCCGGCCCATCCGCGCGCGGAAATCATCCTCGTGCCGGCGGCGCAGCGTGGCGTAAGACTTGCCGCCGACGGCAGCGAGCACTTTTTGACAGGCGGCCGCCGGATCGCCGCTGATGTCGCGGTAGTTAACAAAACTGGTGGCCGCGGCCACGATGAAGGTGACTGCGTCGGCTCCCCAGACGCGGATACTCTCATCGGCAGCCTCGGACCGCCCGCCTTCGGCAAGCGCCGCCAGAACGACCTGGAAACGCTCTCCCTTGCCTTCCACCGTCGCGATCAGCCCGTCCCTGGGCATGGGGCCTTTCCAACATCCGTCCATCACCAGTTTGCCGGGCTTGGCGGTCGCACGGTCCCCATAGGGACTCCTGAACTGCGCTTGGACCGAGATACTGCCGGGCTTGTCGGCGGCGACGCGCACCACCATCGCGCGGTCCGGGTAGGAAACGAACACCTCGCGGGTGAGGGCCACGTCGCCGGCGCGATAACTGATCTTCGCCACGCCGCTTTCCATGTCCAGTTCGCGGCGGTAGTCGTCCACTTTCTCCACGCCGTCGAAGCAGAGCAACAGATCGCCCAGAGGCTGATAGGCCTGCTGGGCCTTGGGAACGCCGAAGAAATGCTCGTCGGCCATTTTTTCCGCTTCCTGGAACTTGCCGGCAAAGACCAGGTCGCGGATCTGGGGGAAGTACTTGATTGCGTCGGGATCGTGGTAGTCGTGGGGGCGGCCGGACCAGAAACTGGACTCGTTCAGGGCAATGCGCTCCTGCCGGACGCCGCCAAAGACCATCGCCCCCAAAAAACCGTTGCCCAGCGGCATCGCTTCCAGCCACTTCTCGCCCGGCTGGCGATACCACAGGACCATCTCGCTCTGCGGTCCGTCCGGCCGGCGTTCCGGCGACGCGGACGACAACGCCGTGGATGCCTGCAGCGTCAACAAACACGCACAGACGAAACTGGATGCCGTCATCACTGCCTCCTTGATACACGTGGTCAAAGTGCTATTGGTCGGTAGCGATCGATAACGCGGTGCTTTCACTTCGGCATCCCGAACTCTACCGGCAGCGCCGCGACGATTGCTACCGTCTCGACGCTGACCCGTATCACCTGTCCGACGAGGCGGACGATGTACGCGGGATCGTCGGCGCGGTTCGGGTCCGAGCGGATGCCGCTGCGTTTGTCCTCGCTCACCTGGTACTGGTCGACGACCCACTCCAGCGCGCTGCGGTTGCCCAGGCGGTAGTCGAACACATCAGGGGGAATGCCGGCCAGGGTGAGCGAGTCGTTGACCACGAGCGACCGCTTGTCTTTGGCCAGCCGCATCTTCTCGACATGGTACGAGAGCGGCACACCCGGCGTTTCGATCCACTCCAGCGGCCAGGCTTCGCGCGCCACGCACGCCAAGGTGAACGCCTTCCCGCAACTGCTGCGCGACGATCCGAACGTGGACAGTCCCTGGACCGGCTTCCACGCCAACTTGGATCGAAAACTCTTCAAGGGCAAGTCACGGAAGTAATCCGAGGTCATAGACCTTCAGCACCTCGTCGCCGTAGTGGTTGATGACCTTGACGGCAATCTTGCCGGTGTCCGGCGGGGCGAAAGGGCGGCTGGTGGTCGAGTAAAGGGCGGACCAGGCCGCCTCGTCGATCTCGGCCCGCAAGGCACGCTTGAGCTTCTCATACGGCTGGTCCGCACCCGTGAAATAGGCGTGGCGCAGGAAGAAGCTCTCGCCGTTGTAGTTGGTGTCGATGAACCAGCACGCGATGTCGTCGGTGCTGCTGGAGCGGATCGCGCCGGTCGTCGGGTCGTAAACGTCCAGCCCGCGGATTTCCACGGCCACCTGCCCGTCCTTCTGCCGCTTCACGTCCAGGTCGGGCTCGCCGAAGACCATGAACAGGTTGCCCGAGCCGGTCTTCTTCAACAGGTCGCCAATCGTCAGGTCGGGGTTCATGCGGGTGGGCAGAACGACCAGCTTCCCGTAGCGCTTGGCCTCTTCCGAAACGTGGGGGTCGATGGCGAAGCCGCAGACGATCAGCAGGTCGAAGCCTACGCCCTGAACCGCCTCCTTGGCGGCCTCCTTGACCAGTTGCGGACCGACC
>JBEKZQ010000186.1:0-11600 GCA_049509675.1 Thermoguttaceae bacterium
CCATCGGAGGTCATTCGGATCCTTAGGTGGCTTTTGCCCTATGAGTCACTGGCCTTTGTGCTCGTGGCGCTGCTGGGGATCGTCTGGGTAGTCAAGGGCTTCCTGACTCGACCCAAGGAGAAAAAGACCGAATAAGCTGTGAGCCGCTTGCGATTCGGCCTCACGGCCTGCGATTGCAGGGGGACGACGCCGAGGAACGCGCAACGCGGAAAAAAAGAACGGTCCATTTGCCTTTGGAATTCCTGACCATAGAATAGCAAATGAAAGCACATGGGTGGAGCGCCAACAACTTAAACGCCGCTCCGCCAAGAGTTGGTTCAATGTCGTCGGACGACTAGGTAAAGAGCAACTCGGCTGTGCCGGGGGGCTTGTTGAAGAGTAAGCCGACGTGGTGGAACGCCTGCGGGTGTTCCGCCACGCCGGCTTTTTTTGTTCGCTTTACGTTGGTACGGGCCAACGCCGCGTTGTCTCAGCGACAGTGCGCGCCGGCCTAACAGCCTGCTCATGCAGGCGGAAGAGGAGTGTCCTATGAGATTTCTTATGACTTCACTTGCGACCTTGCTTGCCCTGGTCGCCTTCGGTCCGATTCAGACCATGGCCAGGGAACCCAGCGGCCATTCGGGCGGCGGTCGTTCGGGCGGGCAGCAGAACATGGGGCAGCAGTCCGGCAGTACCGGGGCTCGCTACCAGGCAAGCCCGAACGCAGCCAGGACCAGCAACGCGGGAACCCGCGAGTATCAGGGTGCGGGCGCGCAAGGCAACCGGCAATTCGCGGGTGGCGCCGGCGTTGCGGCAGGCCCCGATAGTTGGCGCTATCGCTCGGACAACGGCCGCTGGTGGTACTGGACTCCGCAGAACCGCTGGATGTGGTACGGCGATAACGGCCAATGGATGGACTATAGCGCGGACAACTATTCCTATGCCACTCCCTACGCTGTTGCGCGCCCTGTCGAAGCGAACTTCTCCGGCGGCCCCATCACGATCAGCAATCCGGCCACGAACACGGTGACCCTCAACTATACGCTCGACGGCACCGCCTATACCATCCCACCGGGCTATAACCAAGACGTGCGCGAGGATCGGGCTTGGGTGATCCAGTTCAGCCGGGGCGCGAACCTCGATCAGGCCCAATACGGGCTCCAGTCGGGCCGGTACACGTTTACCGCCACCGACCAGGGTTGGGAACTGTACCGTAGCGAGTTGCGATAAGCGGTCGAATGCGGAGGGATTTCATCATGAGAACTTTATTTGTCGTGGCCGTTGTGCTCCTCGTCTGCATTGCCGGCCTGGGGTTCTACCGGGGTTGGTTCGGTCTTTCCACCGACAACACGGACCACAAGCCCAGTGCTACGTTTACGATGGACAAGGACAAGATCCACGCGGACGAGGACATCGCCAGGGACAAGGTGCAAGGACTCGGGCGAAAGGTGAAGGAGAAGACCGGCGACCTGACCGACAAAGTCAAGCAGTAGCAGCGCTGTCTCGGAGACTCCCTTCGAGGTACTCGCGCGCCGGATCGCTCCGTTTGCGACCGTTTCGTCGCTAGGAACCGGCGCAGGAATAACCGTCGCACTCATGATAGGGTGCGAACGGGGACGACTACCCCCCATTTGGTGAAACAAGCCGATCTCGGGGCAGCCGCCGATTCTAACGATGGACCTGACCCCTTTGCGTCAAACTTCGCAGTTCTCCTGAAAAGGATGAAAGTCCGCTTGCTTTCCCCTGTGATCGACGTACAATGAGAGGGTCAAGCGAGGCGGAGGAAATGTTACAAGCGGTTCCTTCAAGCAGCGGATTTGAGTTCGTCGGATGACTAGATAAAGGGCAACCCGGTGTGTGCCGGGGGGCTCGTTGACGAGTAAGCCGACGTGGCGGAACGCCTTAGGGTGTTCCGCCACGTCGGCTTTTTTTGTTTTTCACCAGGGCTGGAGAAAGTGCGATGCGCACTGAGTACTTAAACGGAGCGGTTCGGCGACCCCTACACCAGGAAATGCCTGCCTCGGCGGACGGCGAGCGCGTGCTGACGCTGGACGAGTTGGCGCGGCAGTTTCGCGTATCGAGGAAAACGGTTTCCCGATGGCGCCGGTGGGGGCTGATCGGCCGGCGGTTCCTGTTCGACGGCCGCCGGCGGATCGGCTTTCTCGAGAGTTCCGTGGAACGCTTCGTGGCCGACAACGCCGAGCGGGTTCGCCGCGGCGCCCGCTTCAGCCGGTTGACCGACGAGGAGCGCCGTCAGATGATCGAGCGATCGCAGTGTCTGGCTCGGGCCGGCGGCTATTTCGCCGAGGTCAGCAGGCAGATTGCCCGCGAGACGGGCCGCAGCCCGGAGACCGTTCGCTACACGCTCAAGCGATTCGACCAGGAACATCCTGACATGGCGATCTTTCCGTACAACCACGGACCGCTGCGGAGCGAGACGAAGCGGCAGATTTTCCAGCAGCATCGCCGCGGCGAGTCGGCCGAGGCGCTGGCCCGGCGATTCTGCCAGACCCGCCCGGGCATCCACCGCATCCTCAACGAGGTGCGCGCCGCACGAATCCTGGAACTGCCGCTGGACTGCATCGATAACGAGCAGTTCCCCTGCCTGCGTTCGCAGAAAAGGACGCGCGCGATCCTGGGCCCGCCGCCCAAGAGCAATCTCACGGCGAAGAAGCCGCCGTTGCCCAACGGTCTGCCTGCGTACCTGGCCAGCCTGTACGAAGTGCCGTTGCTGACGCGGGAGCAGGAGGCGCATCTGTTTCGGAAGATGAACTATCTCAAGTACCTGGCGCGCAAGCTCCGCGCATCGCTCGATTTGGACCGGCCCAAGCGCCGCCTCATGGATCGGATCGAGAATCTGTACGAGGAATCGGTCGCGACCAAGAACCGGATCATCTCGGCAAACCTCCGGCTGGTGGTCTCGATTGCCAAGCGGTACGTCGGTCCGGCGGCGGACTTCTTCGAGCTTGTCAGCGACGGGAACGTGTCGTTGATCCGCGCGGTGGAGAAGTTCGACTTCGCGCGAGGTTTCAGGTTCAGCACGTATGCCACCTGGGCGATCATGAAAAATTTTGCCCGCAGCATCCCTGCCGTGCTTCGTCATCAGGACCGTTTTCGCAGCAGCAGCCCGGAGATGTTCAGCACCACCGAGGACATGCGCGCGGACCAGCACGAGCAGGAATCGGCGCAGATCCAACGGGAGTCGCGCGTGGGAAGGCTCCTCAGCCGACTCGATGAGCGGGAACAGCAGATCATCACGGGCCGTTTCGGCCTTGCCCGCGGCCAAGAGCCGCTCACCTTGAAGCAAGTGGGGGCCGTGATGGGCGTAACCAAAGAACGGATCCGGCAGATCCAGTTTCGGGCAATCGGCAAATTGAGAAAGGCCGCCGTGGAGGACCGATTCGATTTTGACATGGCAATTGCGGGCCCTGCCGGCAATTCGCCGCCCCAGCACAATCCTCAGCCATGGGGAACCAGCACAGGAGGTGACTCGTGAATACCGTTCGGCCTCTTTTTGTATCGACCTATCCGCCGGAAGAGTGCGGACTGGCAACCTTTACCAGGGACTCGGCCGACGCCGTGGACCTGGCGGCGGGCGATGCGGCGTCCTCGGTGGCGGCAATCCGCAAGACGGCGTCGCTCAGCTACGAGGACCCGCGCGTGGTCCACGTCATCGACAACAGTCGCCCGCAGGCCTACCGTCGCGCCGCGGAGGCGGCCAACGACGGCCCGTGCGACGTGGTGAGCTTGCAGCACGAATTCGGCCTTTACCCCGGCGACTGGGGCGCTGGCGTGTTGGACTTTGTGCGTCAATGCCGCAAGCCCATCGTCACTACCTTCCACACGCTCCTGACCCAGCCGGAGCCGTTGCCGCGGCGCGTGATCCAGAACGTGGCCGCCCGCAGCCAGGGCATCGTGGTCATGACCCAAGTTGCGGCGCGGCTGTTGGCCGGCGTCTACGGCGTGTCAGGTTCGCACGTGCAGGTGATTCCGCATGGCGTGCCGGCGGTTCCTTATCAGCGCGACGGCACGCACAAGGCGCGGCTGGGACTGGCGGGTCGCCGGGTGATTTGCACCTTCGGACTCATCAATCGAGGCAAAGGGCTGGAATACATGATCCAGGCCATGCCCCGCATCGTTGCCGCCTGTCCGGAGGTCGTCTACCTGATCGTGGGCGTCACCCACCCGCAGGTCAAGCGTCAGGAAGGCGAGGTCTACCGCAAGAGCCTTGCCGACATGGCCCGGGATCTGGGTGTCGCGGCCCAGGTGCGTTTCGTCAACAAGTACCTGGGCCTGGACGACTTGCTGACGCACTTGCAGGCCTGCGACGTGTACGTCACGCCCTATCCGGGCAAAGATCAGATTGCCAGCGGCACCTTGGCCTATGCCCTGGCGGCGGGCGGAGCCGTGGTCAGCACGCCCTACCTGTACGCCAAAGAAGTTCTGGCCGACGGGCGCGGTCTGCTCGTCCCCTTCGGCCAAAGCGATGCCATGGCGGAGGCGACGCTCCGATTCCTCACGGATACCCCATTCCAAGTAGAGACTCGGCGCAGAGCGTACCGGTACGCCAGGCCCATGTTCTGGCCCAATGTGGGCCAAATGTACTTGGAGTTCTTCAGCCGGGTTGTTGCCGCCCGTGACACGACGGTCGCCCCCCTGTATCGCGGGGCTTCCCTGACGCCAAGCGTCGGGCGGCAGCCGGCGCAACTAGCGCAAGGAGGTCGATAATGCACGTCGGCGACCGGATCGTGCTGGATCACCTGGATCGCCTGACCGACTCGACGGGGCTCGTGCAGCACGCCATTTATTGTGTCCCGCGGCGCGAGAGCGGCTACACGACCGACGATAACGCCCGGGCCTTGCGCCTTTGCGTTCGTCTATGGGATCAGCACCCCGAACAGCGGATGCTGGATCGAGTGACGGTCTACCTCAGTTTCCTGGAGCTCGCGCGCGGTGTCGGCCGGGGGTTCCACAACTTCCTCAGTTACGATCGTCATTGGCTCGATGCCGAAGGCTGCGGCGATTGCCAGGGCCAAGCGCTGCGCGCTCTGGCCGAACTACTCGCCAGTCGACTGCCTGACGACTACCATGCGTTGGCCCGCGAGTTGATCGACGCCGCGCTGCCCACGCTCGCCGATCTGCGCAGCCTGCGTGCTCAGGCGTATGTGATCCTGGCTTGGGGACATCTTTGGGCCGCCGGAGTAGAAGACATCGAGCCTCTGGAAGCGGTGGCCTGGTCGGCGGCGCGGCGGCTGGTCGATTGCTACTACCGTGCCCTGCGACCCGACTGGCAGTGGTTCGAGTCACGCATGACCTATGCCAACGCGGTATTGCCGCATGCCCTGTTCGTCGCCGCCAAGCGCTGGCCCAAAGAGGACTTCCTCGACATAGCACAAGCGTCGTTTGCCTTTCTCGACGATCAGACCACGGTCGAGGGAGTCTTTAGTCCGATCGGCAACGAGGGTTGGTATCCACGCGGCGGGCAAAAAGCCCCGTACGATCAACAACCCGTCGAGGCAGCCACGATGGCAGAAGCGGCGCTGGCCGCGTTGAACCTGTTTGGCGATGAGGATCATCTGGCGACCTTCGGCCGGGCGCACCGGTGGTTCCATGGCGAGAATACCCTGGGACAGCCGCTCGCCGCTGACCGGTCCGGCGCATGCCGCGACGGCCTTCAAGCCTCCGGCGTCAATCGGAACCAGGGTGCGGAATCGACGCTCGCCTACTTGTGGACGGAATTGAGTTGCAGCGCAGCCCATCGCTGGCACGGCGATCACCGTAAGACCACGGCAGTCAGCCGGTGAAGAGCGAAGCAGGCAACCGTTCACGGTGACTGTCCCAATTTTCGCTCTCCATGCGCAGCATGGCCGCGAAAATGGGACTGTCCCCTTTGGCTGGGACGCGAGAAGCGCGCAGAAAAAAGGCCCCCGGAAAAAGTGCGTCCCAGGGGGGCAGAGGACACATCACTTTTCCGGGAGCGATTGGACGTTTCCCGACCACTGCGCCCGCGGTCCATCGCGGGCGCGGTGCGGGGTTCGTCGAACACACAGGGTGAATTCGAAGCGTGCCGCTTACCTCCGTGCAAGCGGCCGGTCGCTTCGTGGTCCGCAGGAATCCCCGCTAGCGCGGCATCCCCAGGTGCAGACCCATCCACGTGGATGTACTTCGGTCTCGTGGCCGCCTTCCCTGGCTCGCCCTCCTTGGCGTTATCGTGTGAACGGTTTGTAATGAAACGATCCGTTCCCTGCTGCTGCGGTTAGGACCCTTTCAAACCGCCCAAAGTATGAAAAATGCTCACGAGGCGGCGAGAATAGGGCATTTTCTTTCTTGCGTCAAGACGGCTTTCTTGGAAATCGCCTGGCGGTCTGTCGAACTTGAGTTTACGGGTGCCACGGTTGGCTTGTCCACCCGTGTTTCCAGCACTGCTGGGCAAGCCGGGCACCGACCGGAGGTTGGTCGTGGCACCCAACCGGTAATGTCGAAATGGACAGACCACTAACGACCGCGCGGCGCCAACGGGCCGCCGTTGCCGGGCTGCCACTGCTGGCCCGGAAATTGATTGAACTCCGATGGGTGCAGGCCCGCCACCGAGACGCGGTTGGTCTTGGGCCAGAAGAAGATCTTTTGTGCCGCCGCCCGCGATTCCGTACTGCCCGGGTGCTGCTGGCGATACAGTTCCGCGTCCGTGCGACCATCGCCTTCCAGGATCAGCAGGTCTTTGATTTCGGCGTAACTCATCCGAATGCCGCGGGCGGTGAAGACCGTGCTTTCGGCCACAACGTTGCCCGTAGCCAGGAGTTCCACCGCGCGATTGGGGCTGCCGCGGGGCGTCATGTCGTTGACCGATAGTTGCTCACAGTGCAGGATAACGCCATTCGGGCCGAACAGGGCGGGGTCATCGCCCGGCAGAGTGGACCACCACGTGGGAACGGGGGCGTAGGCGGCCCGGACGCGATCCCGGAAGGTCGTTTCGCGGCGGAGTATATTGCCGGTGATCGAGCCCTGGAATCGCAGGTCCAGGCAGGTGAGTTGGTCGGCGTTGCGGCTCTTGGCCGGGGCCCCGGGCGGGGCGGCTGCCGCTGCGCCGCCGGACAGCGGCGCGGCGGTGGGGAACATCCCCTCGGCCCCCCCGCGACGGACCGAGGTGAGCCAGCCGGGACCGCCGGCCGTCAATGCGCCGTTCTTCAGATTCACGCCCAGATCGGTCACTCCCATGCGGTCGTGCGATTGCGGCAACCCCGCGGCGTCGTAGGAGTCGTTCTCCAGCAAGGCGCCGCCTCGGCAGACGATCCGTTCGACCTTGGGCGGCTGCTCCAGGTGCGGCTCGGAGAAGCGGATCGGTTGCTCGAAACCGACCTCCAGCGACTGGGTCTGCAACTGTTGCGTGGGACCGCGCGCCAGAACGCCGCCCTCGAAGTGCGCCGTGCCGCCGTCGAAGTCCATCTTGGTCTGCCAGTCGACCTGCAAGTTGCTCGGCTTGTTCATGGGGCGGCCTTCCATGTCGCGATCCACCAACACGTTCATGCGTCCCGGGCCGGCGATCCACAGGTGATTGTTGCCGCGGTCGAGATTGATGTTCGGCCCGCTCAGGCTCATGCCGCGGCCTTCGAAGTAGGCCGGCGCGCCCAATACCGTGACCAGCGTCGTGGGCCGGCTGGCATCGGTCACGTGCAGTTGATTGCCGGTGACCAACAGCGGCTTGTCGTTGGGCTGCGCAGTCCGCGTTTCGGCGAAATGGACGTTGCCATCGACCGTCAGTTCGGTCAACTCGCTCCGCTGGTCCTGGACGAAGGCCTTGGCGTACAGGGAGCGGCCCAGAACCTCGATGTGTTGTTGCGGCGGCGCTGCGACAGCGGCGGCGTGCGGCGGCAAAGATTCGAGCGTCGTGGGCGGGGCGAAAGCACTTGCAGTGCGAGGAGCAGCGGCATTTCCGAAGGAGACAGTCCCAATTTCGGGCACCGAGCCTTGCTTGGTCGCAGCGGAAATGGGACTGTCCCCTTTCGCGCCCTGCACGGCCCCGGGCTCGAAGTGGACTTCCAGTTGTTCCACCGCGCTGGAGAGTTGCGGCGACTCGATCCGTGCCGCGCCGCGGGCCAAGAGCCGCTCGGGCTGGTAACGGGAGCGGGCGTCCTTGGCGTCGGGCAACTCCAACAGCCGCAGCTCGATGTCCCGCGCCGACAACTGCCCGATGCCGATAAAGCTCAACTCGCTCCCGCCCGAAAGCGTGATCACCTGGGCCTGGTTCTCCGGTCGCACCAGCAACTGTTCCTTCCAACGGGCATGGATCTGCTGCTCGGGGCGATCGGCCATTTGCGCCTGGAGCCAGCCCGGTCCGGCGGCCGTGACCCGGCCGATCCGGCCATTGGGCGTGGTCTCGTACCGCAGGCTGCGGCTATGGATCTCGTTGGTCCCTTGTTGCAGGACGGCTTCGACGGGCGACTCCAGGGCCATCCAGTTGGCCTGCAAATCGTACTGCAAGCAATCCCCTTGCGCCGTCACGTGATCGCTGGGGGCGGCCAGCGCGGCCGGATGGCCGCGGGCTTCGATCCGCTCCGGCTCCAGATCGAACGAGCCGGCCTTTCTCGCTTGATCCCTGTCGGCGGCCGGCTTCGCCTTGGGACGGAAATAGATGGAGAACAACTCGCAACTGAGCCGATCGCAAGGCCCGACCGGATGAATGCGCAGCACGTCGACCTGGTCTTCGAAAGTGGCCAGTTGACGGGTCAGATCGAAGTGGAACGGGCCGCGGCAGGTGACTTCCACAGGCATGGAGGCCGAGGCGGACGCACTGGCGAAGCCAGTGGCACCCGGAGCTGCACTGGCGAAGCCAGTGGCACCCGGCGCCGTACGGGCAGAGCCAGCGGCACCCGGCGCATGCGAGGAGAGCTTCCCTAGCTCCAGGTGCAGACGCTGGACCGACTGGACTTCGAACGATTCGATGCCGCCGATGTTGGTTCCCGCCACGGCGCCGGCCGTCGCGCCGTCGCGGGGCTTCAGCCGGATGTGCATCTGCTCGCCGCGGCCGTAATGCGGCCCCCAACGAAACTCGACCGGGCCCGGACTGCGCGCGTCATAATCGATCAGCTCGACATCGTTTGCCACGACGAGCAAATCTTCGCCGGAAGCGGGGAGCCGCGCGGGACTGCGGATGGTGATCCGGCCGCGGAGTTTGCCGCGGACCAGTCGGCCGACCTTCAGTTGGTGCAGATCGAACGGGGGGTCGAACTGCAACTCGGCCCCGCCGGGAACCTCCACCACGGTGGCCTTGCGATAACGCTCGGCCGAGTCGTCCGCACTGGGCATGAAGATCATCGTGCAGGGGCAAAGGCACAGGGAACCGTCCGGCAGGCGGTTGTAGTCCTGGACGAGCACCTTAACCCGATCGTTTTCCAAGACCTTGGGCTCTTTGAGTTCCCAGGCGTCGGGTGGAAACAGCTCGGCGAATTCCTTGGGCACCGCCTTGAACGGCTCTACCGGCCCGCCGCCATCGGATTGATCGGCAACCGGCGGCCCCGCTGCCGGCTCGATCAGCGGCACCGCCAGCAGGGCATAGGTCCAATAGGCCGCCAGCACCGCGCCGAATGCGCTGACCATGTGGGCCAGCCGGCGCGATCGGAGCGCAGGCGGAACGGCCGCTTTTCTCGTGGAGTGATTCAAATTACAGGTTGCGATCGAGTTCAACTGTATGCTTGAATAACATCGTCCCAACGTTGCTGGGCCTTCAGCACCAGTTCGATGGTTTCCCGCACGGCGCCGCTGCCACCCGGGGCAGCGGTGACATAATGGGCTGCCGCGCGAAGCTCGGCACAGGCGTCGGCCACCGCCACGCCCAGGCCCACGGCGCGAACCACGGCCAAGTCGGGCAGATCGTCGCCCAGGTAACAGACCTGCGCGAGGCTCAAACGCAGTTCGGCCAGGACCTGCTTCACGGCGGCCGTTTTGTCCGACACCGCCTGGCGGAGAATGTCGATCCCCAACTCGGCCGCCCGCATTTTCAGACTTTGCGAACTGCGCTGACTGATCAGACCAAAGCGATAGCCGGCCTTCTGCCACAGCCGAATGCCCAACCCGTCGCGGATATGGTAACGCTTGGCCTCGATCCCCTGGTTGCTGATGACGATGCCGCCGTCGGTAAGCACTCCGTCCACGTCGGAAAGGATCAGTTCGATCGCGCGGCAGCGTTGGTCGAGATTCATGGCGGGGGTTCCTCTGCGGGCGGGGGAAAGACGCGGCAGGCGGCGGTCGACGGACGCCGGCCCCGGTTCTTGCGGGAAAGGGAGAAATGCGGAGCGGCCGGAGCGGCGCCGCGCGCACGGGTCGGAAACAGGCCCACCACGTCGGTAATGTCGATCAATCCCAACGGCTTGCCCCAGGCGTCCACGACCGGCAATTCGCTGATTTTCCGCGCCGCCATCAGGGCCACCGCTTCCGTCATCATCGAACCGGCCGGCACTGTCAGCGGGTGGGCCGTCATCACCTGCTCCATAGGGCGGTCCAGGTCGGCGTCGCGGCGGCGCTCGAACAGCCGGGCCAGATCGCTATCGGTGAATATGCCCGAGAGCTTGCCTTCCCCATCCACGAGCATCGTGGCCCCGGTCCGCCGTCCGGGCACGCTGACGCGCACCAACACCTCGCGCACGGTCTCGTGCTGCGGGGCCACGCGGCATTGATCCAGGGGCCGGAGATGATTCTCCACTTTGCTCAGCTTGTGTCCCAAACTGCCCGCCGGATGGAAACGGGCGAAATCCTCGCGGCCGAAGTTCCGCAAGCGGCTGGTCACCAGGGCAAGGGCATCGCCCACGGCGAGCATGGCGGTGGTTGTGCTGCTGGGGGCCAGACCCAGGGGGCAGGCCTCTTGCAACGGCCCGAGGTCCAAAACGACCGTGGCCGCCCGACCCAGCGTGCTGGCCGCCTGGCAGGTCATGGCGATCACGCTCACGTGCAGTTCGGCCAGCGACGGCAAAAGCCGGACGATCTCCTCCGTTTCCCCGCTCTGCGAAAGGATCAGCAGGACGTCCTCGGGGTGGATCCGCCCCAGGTCGCCATGGACCGCTTCGGACGGATGAAGGTAATGGCTGGGGGTGCCGGTCGACGCCAGGGTCGCCATGATCTTCTGGCCGATCAGCCCGGCCTTCCCAATGCCCGAGACGATCGTATTTCCGCGGCATTGGTACAGCAACTCGACCGCCCGGCAGAACTCGCCGTCCAGTCGCCTGGCAACCTGGCCGAGGGCTCGACTCTCGGCATGGATAATTTGCCGGGCGTAGCGAAGCTGCTCGAAGGCAGTCAGTCGGCCGGCCATCGCGGTAGCTTCCCTGCTCATCGACTCGTCGTCCTTGACGCAGTTCGTGTGAGGTGTACGACACAAGCGGGGTAATTGTACCGCGCCGGGCCCCTCGGCGGCAACGCGGGGTTTTTGGCTTCCCCAAACCCCCCCGGGGGATGGATTTGATAGGGATGGCTCATCCGTTTCCAGGTGCAAGACACGCGGATAGCGTGTTTTCAGGGTCGTTCACGACCCTTCCCCGCCGTAGGCGGTAGTAGGCTGGACGTTCACGTCGGGTTGGCAAAGATGCTCGCTCCTTCACGCCTCTCGCCCCGTCCGCCCGCCGCCGATGGCG
>JBEKZQ010000187.1:0-11530 GCA_049509675.1 Thermoguttaceae bacterium
CCGCTTCGAGCCGCGGCGCGTGAAACGCCGCCCCAAACACTATAAGCCTCTGCAAAAACACCGACGCCTTTACACAAGTCGCGATGAACAAAGCAGTTAGCAAAGTTCAAGTGCCATTCGGGCATCCACCCATTTCTTGTGGCACAGGTCCCACCAAGCGTTTTCGTAGTAGAGCGTAACACCGAGCCAGCGTTTCAGCGAATCTTCCAGCCGTGCATAGCTCTTGCCCTCTTCCCGCCAGCCCAGCAGATGAACCAACTGGTAGCGGCTGAATTGCACTTGCCGGCTGGCAAAATCGTCGGCCTTGCTCAACTGCACTAAACCCAAAATCACTTCATCGTCCAACGCGGTCGGCAGTCCGAACTTGTCGGAAGCGGAAATCGTCAGCCGCCGGGTGACAGGTTGCCGTCGGCCTTTGTCAAAGATGCAATCCTCAAAAACAAGGGTCTTGCAGCCGTGCGGCACGCGATTGGCCAGGGTGGTCAACGGGAACTCCGCCAGATTCATCTCGTCTTTGCCCATTCCAATCAGATGAGCTTGTCGGCCAGAAGTTTCCTTCAAGCCGGTGTTTTCTTCCTTCATTTCCCCTCTGCCTACAAAGGCAACAACACGAAGTCGCTCCGTTGTTGCTGTTTGTAATTAGTTTAATAACAAGAAGTTCAGCCGCCGACAATCGAGTAATTTCGCGTCCCTTACGCCGGACGATCCTGTCCCAAGTCCCGGTACGGAACCCCGAATCCTGCCCCGGTTCCCGGTACAACCTGCCCCGGTTCCCGGCAATTCCCTGTTTCGATTCCCGGTGTTGAACATGTTGCGTTTTCGGCAAACGGCGGTCCCACAATGCCGAATTTGCCGGGGAACCCCGAATCTCTTCTCCATTCGCGGGATAACCGCCCCCGCGAAAGACGCTCGACATAGCTCGCGGGCCGACACGGATCGGCCCAGGGTTTTGTACTGCTGGTCTTTCTTGCTGAGAAGACGAGAACCGGGAGAAGACCTACTTCTTCTTCGACTTGTCCAACTCGGCCTGAATGGCGGGATCGACCGCGATCTTGCAGTTGGGCAACGCGGCTTGGAGTTTGGCGACACCGGCTGCGGTGACCTCGGTCTTGATAAGGTGGAGCTCGATAAGATCTGAGAGACCGCGGAGGTGTTCCAGTCCCTGATCGCTCACCTTGGTCTCGGACAGCAACAGTCTTCTGAGGTTCTTCAGTCCCCTTAGCTGTTCCAATCCCGCATCGGTCACCTCAGCCCCAGTGAGGTCTAGCTCTCGGAGCGTCGTCAGGCGTGCAATCGCCTTCAAATGTTCATTGTCGGGACAGGTGTTGATAGCATTAAGGTGCTGGAGGCTCTTCAGTCCGGCGAGAAAGTTACCAAGGCTCGCTGTTCCAGGGGTAAGTTGAACTCCCCAAATTGTTAATGCCTGCAATTTCGAAAGGGGCCCAAGCCGCTCCAAGCCGCGGTCCGTAACCTTCGTGTTACCAACGTCAAGCTCGATCCAGTCGGACTTGTAGTCCAGGTGACTGAGCCCTTCGTCGGTAATTGAGCATGAACCCATATATAGATATTGAAGACAGGGGTGGCCTTTCAGACTCATAAGCCCCTTGTCGGTCACAAGCGTGTTGTGGATGTAAAGGTGATGCAGTGACGGAAGGGCTGCAGCGGATGCCAGCCCCGCATCATCCAGTTTCGTGTGTCCCAAACTAAGGTCTCCCAGCGGCACGTTGGCTAACGTGGAAAGTGTTCTGCCAGTGATGCGTGTCTCTTGGGCCTCTATGCTCTGTAGTTTCTTCATTCCCGCAAGGCAACGAATCCCCTCGTCAGTGATCTGCGTGCCAATGATGTTCAAATGCTCAAGGCTGGGGAGTGGACCAAGGGCAAGCAGACCTGAATCGGTGATCGCGGTGCCTTGGAGCGTCAATACCCGCAATGACCTTAAGCCAGCCAGGCAACGGACTCCTTCGTCGTTGACATCCGGTTTGTCTAGGAAAACCGCTTCCGTCACTTCCAGCTTCCCAGGCGGCAAGTCACCGATTTTTGCGATTGAGGACTGCTCGATGCCATCTGCTTTGACCGTAACGACACCGCCGCTCCGCAACACCCACTCCGCCGCACGGCGGTCGGGATCGGTGGCCTGCGTTGCGAGCTTGCTGGCTTCTGGTTCGCCGCTCAACGTGTGCGGTAGTTCCAGCACCGCCTTGATGGTTTCCGTGCCACCGGAGGCAATCGAGACATCCTTGGCAAACATCTCGACTCCGTCTTTCTGGACCCGCAGCCGGTGCTTTCCCGGATCGACGGCGATCGTCAAGGTGCCTTTCTCCCCCTTCCGCTCAATCTGCACTTTGCCTTCGTCGTTCAGAACCTGCACCGTCACGTCCGGATCGCTCACCTCAACGATCAGTGTTCCATCCTTGGTCCGCAGCTTGAAGATCACGCCGAGTAAGACCAAGATGAAGGCCAAGCCTAAGGCGACTCCAATCCCGATCTTCTGCCGCTTGCCGAGTTGCTTCAGCCATTTCTTGGCGGGAGGCTTGGGAGCTATCGACCGATAATCCCTGGCTGCCGCCGCTATTTCTTCCAGTGGATCGGCAGGAATCTGCTCCGACGAGGTTTCGATGTCGCCTTGACGAAGACTGAAGGTCTCGGCCACGTCGCCCGGGGCGGCCTGAGTAATGACCGGGGCTGGCGTCTTGGGCAGAGCACAACCTTGTAATTGGGCGATAACCTCGCCCATCGACGCCTGCCGGTCCTGCGGCTTCTTCGCCAGCATCTTCACAAAGACCGCGTCCAGGGATTCTGGCACGTCCGGCCGCAGTGTACGCAACGACGGCACCGGCTGCTCCCGGTGGGCAACGATCTTCTGGCCAACCGTCTCGCCGGTAAATGGGCCTCGGCCGGCCAGCAAGTAATGGAGTGTGCAGCCCAGGCTGTAGATGTCCGAGCGGGCGTCGGCACGGTGTGTGTCCATCGCCTGCTCCGGGGCCATGTAGTCCAGCGTGCCCATGACCTGCCCATCGCGGGTCAGGCCCTCGTCGATCGCCCCCGCCGTGCCGTCCACGCGAGCCAGTCCCATGTCGAGAATCTTCACGGTGCCCTTCCTGTCTACCAGCAGGTTCGCCGGCTTGATGTCCCGGTGGATCACGCCCTCACCGTGGGCATATTCCAGTCCCTTGGCCGCCTGGACGATGTAATCCACGGCCGTAGCGACCGGGAGCGGCCCTTGCTGCTTGACGATGGAGGCAAGATCCTGGCCTTCAACGTATTCCATGACCAGGAAATGTACGCCGTTGTGTTCGTCCGCATCGTAGGCCGTGACGATGTTGGGATGGGAGAGCCTGGCGGCCGCCTTGACTTCCCGCTCAAAGCGTTTCACCGCCTCGGGGGACTTCATGGCCGACGAAGGCAACATCTTGATAGCGACGAGCCGGTCCATCTTCCGGTGCCGAGCCTTGTAGACCGCCCCCATCCCCCCCTTGCCGATCGTATCCTGGACCACGTAGTTGCCGACGACCAGCCCGCGGGTCTTGCCCTGGAAGATGGCCTGGGCCTGGAACTTGGTGAGCCGGCCCTGCCTGAACATCTCCCGAGCGAGTGTCTCGGCATCCGCCGGGCGTTTCTCGGCCGGCAGGGCCGTCAAGAAGGTTTGCACTTCCGCATGGGTCATCAGGCCGCTGCCGGAGAGCGTCTCGATGAAGGCGTCCAGGGTAGGCTTCTTGACCTTTTGGCGGTACTCGGCGTCGATCGACTCCAGTTCCCGCCGCAGTTCGCTCCGCTGGGGTTCGGACACGTCGCCCAGAAACTCCTCAATCCGTGGCGGTTTGCCGGTCTTCCATGCTGCCTCGAACCGCCGACAGATTTTGTCGATCTCGACGAGTTGCGATACGGGTAACGCGGGGTCGGGAGGGTTGGCCTTCTGATTCATCATACGTCCCAATCGGTGGGGGATGGTTCTCTTCCGCAGTGGGCGAATTCCGATTATTATAGCTACCATTGTAAGGTATTGCGTGGCGGGGAGTTACAATCGGACGCCGTTTGTCCTTCTACTGTCTCTACCGACAATCGTGCTCCGAACCCTTCAAAAATTCCTCGCCAGGGGATTATTTGCCATGGCCGCCGAAAACCCGCCGTCTGTCAGCCAATGGATCATCGGTGCGAAAGACGGCCAGTCGCAGGCCATCCACGCCTTATGGGGGAGATATTTTGAGCGGCTGGTCCGTCTGGCACGGCAACGGCTGGCGGCACTGCCACGCCGCATGGCCGACGAGGAAGACCTAGCCCTGAGTGCCTTCGCCTCATTCTGCCATGCCGCTACGGAAGGGCGTTTCCCGGACCTGGCCGACCGCGACGACCTGTGGCAACTGCTGATCACTATCACAGCCCAAAAGGCAATCGACCAGGCCCGGCACGACGGCCGTGCCAAGCGGGGCGGCGGGCGGGTCCGCGGTGAGTCGGCCTTGGCCTTCGGCGATCCGGCAGACACGAGTCACGGCCTGGCCGAGGTCGTAGGCGATAGTCCTACCCCCGAGTTCGCGGCGATCATGGCGGAAGAGTGCTCCCTCTTGCTCGCCAGTCTGGATGAAGAACTTCAGCAGGTTGCTTTGGCGAAGATGGAGAACTACACCAATCAAGAAATTGCCGAACGGCTCGACTGCTCGATCAGCACGGTCGAGCGAAGCCTGCGGCTCATCCGCAAAATCTGGCAACGCGAAAGGGGAGAGTAAGCCGCGTTTCTCCATTTCACGGCTGGCCGGCACCCGCGAAAGACGCTCGGCATAGCTCGCGGGCCGACACAGATCGGCCCAGGGTTTCGCACTGCTGGTCATGTAAGAACTGAACACTTTAGCTTTAGAAATCGGGAACTTCCATCGCGAAATCAAAGCCAAGAACGCGATAAGCAACCGGTACTGCCGACGCTGCCATAACGGAAATGAACGGCACACGATGGAGGCATTTATGACAGAGAACCCTACAAGACCCGTCTTCAAACTTCGCTACGGCAACGTCGCGGCGGCCGTCTGGCTCCGCAATACTTCGTCGGCCGGCTACTTCTACGACACGACCTTCACCAGGGTCTTTCGCCGGGACGACGGGAATTGGGGCGATTCCACTTCGTTTGAAGACCGGGACTTGCCCAATCTTGCCAAGGCCGCAGCCGACGTCCACACCTGGATCTACCAGCAGAAAGCGAACGCCGTGACGGTCAGTGGCAGCGAAACCGAGTAGCCTTCAGCTTTCGGTTGAACTGCGGCGACTGGCTGCCCCACCGGCCGAAATGCCGCAGCCGACCGAGCAGTCGCCCGTTTTAGGTCGCCGTAAAACGCCGTCACAAAATCTTTGTGTAGCGTTTCCGGCCGTGCTACCATCGGCCATGATCGCACCAATGCTCGAAGAGAACAACCGGATTCAGCATGCCTTCCCGGATACCACGCTTGCCCAACGTCGCGACTCCTATCCGCCGCTTTCAATCGCATCAGCACGAGACCCGCCGGTCACCAGGGCTTGACCTTTTCGTCCGAGGGCGCATTCGTACCGAATGCGTCCCTTGCTGGCCCTCTGAATCAAGATGCCGCCTTACTCTTCCGCCATGTCGGCGACGTAATACAGCATCGCCCCGATCAGCTTGTAGGGAACCGTGCCGCCGTCCACCATAGCCTTCGCCGCTTCGACAATCGCCTTCTCGTCCGTTGACACGAATAGGAGGTTGCCCTCCGAGTGTTCCACTTCCTTGGCCAAATCCCGTAGTCGCTCCACCAACTCTTGATTCATAAAACTCTCCTGCGTCGAAACGTAATACTCTTGTGCCTCCACGATGCCTCATTCCCCGAAAACCGAGATGATCGCCGCCTGTTGCGTTGACGGGTACAAATGCCTATATCGCTTCCGCTGTTCGTCCGTCGCGTGACCCGTCCATTCATCAATCAGCCGCTGGTCAATTCCCTTGCTCGCACACGCGGAAATAAAGGAGTGCCGCAGCACGTGATAGCCCCTGAGCACCTTCCACTTCGAGTTTTTCACCGCCCGCCGGAAGTGATCATGGGCTTCGTCGTGAGTAACGGGCACGGCAGTGGTCCGCTTCGTCTTGCTTCGCACGACGGCCGCTTGGCAGAAGAGATTTGAACCACCCGGATGCACGGCCAGCCATTCCTTGAGAATGCCAGCAAGAAAGGGAGTTAGGGGGACTCTGCGGGTCGTCGTCTTGCCCTTGGTACGCTTCTTCTCCCGAATCACCATCGTGTTGCCTTGGAAATCAACGTCCGAGACGAGCATCCGAAGCATCTCGGCACGCCGAGCCCCAGTGTAGGCCGCCACACAACAGAGGGGATGGACCCAAGGTTGGAGAGCTTTCGTCTTTACATGCGTCAGTAGTTCCGCAATCTCCTTGCCCCGAAGATAGAGACAGTCCCACCATTCCCCCGCCGCTTCCTCCGTCAGTCCCATAATCCTTCTCTCGACCTCCTCCCACACCATGAACGGAGGTTTCTCGCTGACGCGGGGATACCTAAGTCCTTTGATGGAGAATCGACCCTCCAGGAGACCCATTTGAACACCCCAGTTCCATGCCGTACGGAGGGTGACGATTTCCTTGCGAATGGTCGCGGGAGACAGTTTCTTACCTCTCAACCCGTTATTCTTGCTCCGGCGGTCGACGTGCTGCTGCAAATCTGCCAAGGAGATGTCCGGAACGGGGAATTTCTCGCCGAGCGTGCCGACGAGGTGTCGAAAATGTAATTCGATCCCGTCCAGGGTCGATTGTTCCAGGCTTCCGTTCCAATGAGTCTCTAAATACCGATCCCGCAACCCGGCCAAAGTGAGGACTTCGCTCTCGGAAGTTGCGTGGGGTGGCTTGCCATCGAACGAGATAAACGTCACAATATCAATACCGGTTGGCAGTTGCAGAAGGTTCTGCTTCAACCGCATGAGCAGATAATTGGCTTGGTTGGCCTTGGCTTCCGCCTCGTCCTGTGTAACTTTCCCGAGACTGAACGTATGGCGTTTTCCGTGGAACATGAATTGACAATGCCACGCTTCGCCCTTGTGGTGAATGGAAGCCATTGCTGCACTTTTGCTGCACTTGTTTGCGATTCAACTTCCCCGCGAACCAAACGCAGGACCAACATTATTTTATCGCAAGCCCAAGGAGTTACAATGGTTACAACGCAAAATCAATGTAAGTGAAATGCAAGCCGGAGTGGCGGAATGGCAGACGCGCTGGACTCAAAATCCAGTGTCCGCAAGGACATGAGGGTTCAAGTCCCTCCTCCGGTACTCTAAATGGGAAAAGGACTTACGGTGATGAGCCGTGAGTCCCTTTTCTTTGCGCGCCAGGAAAATCTGACGACAATCTGACGCAATGTCGCCTTTGCATGGGGTTCGTGGGGGCGGTTTTTCCGCCTGACGTAGATAGGATTCTTCAGCCGTTGGTGAGCCGGCTTGGAAACGGCTTGCCGGTGGCGGGGGCACTTGGAAAGCCCCAAAACGAGGGAACCCCATCCGTGGCACACATCGAAACTGAGGTGCAGGAGTACGTCCGCAAACGTCTTGACGACAAATATCGCGGCAAGCCGATCCATCCTGACACGGTGAAAAAGGTGGATATTCCGGGCCGGCATCCTCCGCTTGCGGCGGGCTCACTTCAGCAGAATCTCGATTTCATGCCGGCCGGCAGCGGCGGCGTCCAGCAGGGGCCATTTCTGTTTCTCGCCGTCGAGCTGGAACTTGTCGATCATGGTTCCATGCCCCTTGACGATAATCTGCAAGCAGGCGTTGCGGTACTGGAAATCGGAGAGAGTCAGTTGCCGGAATTGCTTCGGCACCACCGGCGCAAAGCGGATGCCCCCTTGCCTGAAGTCCATGCCGAACAGCCCGTGATACACCATCGATAGGAAACCAGAGGCGCTCCACAACTGGCGCGGGGAGCCATCCGGCTTGCCATCTTCCGGATGGTAGAGTTCCATGAAGGTGTCGCCGTTCTCGGAGAGTTTCACCAGGGCGTCAAGTTCTCGGCGAAAAGTCTTCGCGTCTTTGCTCGTGCTGGCCGCCCAGGCCCAGTAGCCTTGGACGAACGGCCAGATCATGCCGTTGTGATAGTAGTGGGCGAAGTCGGTCTTATAGCTGCGCCATTCGTCATACTGCGGCCAAAGGCAGGGGAAGCCCCACGGCGTCGTCGGCGTCGCGCGGAGGATCTGCCGGGCACGGTCGGCGTCGGCAACGCCCGTCAGGATGGCAAAGGCCTCGCCCAGCCCTTCCATGCGGGTGTCGGGCCGGGCGTCCTCGTCAAGGTAATAGGCGTAGTATCCCTTCTCCGGCAGCCAGAAGCGGGCGTTGATTGCGTCTTTCAGCCTGGCGGCCTTTTCCCGCAGCGGCTTGACGTCTTCGCCCAGCAGCTCCCCGGCGTCGGCCGCCACGAGATAGCCGCGGTAGTAGAGCAGACAAGTACTCAAGGCGAAGGTCTTGGCCAGCTTCGCGCCGTTGTCGGCATATTCCCGCGGGTAGGCGCTGTCGGACTCCATGAAGCTCGAACAACCGCTGAACAGCCCGAGCTTCGCGCTGAAGGCATCGCGCTCGGCCCGCTGGAGGCTCCGCACGGTTCGATCGTAAAGCGGCCGCAACAAGTCGCGATCGCCGGTCACCAGGAACAGCGCCCAGGTGCCCGACGCCCCGACGATGGCGTCGGTCAGATTCGGCCAGCCGGCGAAGTGCCCGCACTTGTCTTGATACCAGCATTGGCCGATGCCGTCCACGTCTTGGGTCAACCCCAGCAAGGTCGTTTTGGCAACCTGGGGGTGCAGGATGGCGCAGGCGAGTTCCGTGGAATACGACGTGTCGCGCGTCCAGACCTGGGCCCAATGCTGCCCGGCGAGGAATTTGCCGTCCTTGACATCGGCCGCTATAACCCGGCAGGCCTTTTCATAGGCTTTATCGTAGCGGGGCAGTCCGGAGGCGAAGACGAATAAAGCGTGCGCGCGGCCGGACGGGTGGCCGGGCGCCTCCCGAGATGGGACTTGCGCGTAGGAAACCCCGACGACCGAAAGGCCGGCGACAATCACCAGAACCAGAACGGCGTTCCGCATGGATGTTCTCCCCCAAATAACAACATGGCCAGTTGCCCGTAGGACGGATTGCCAATCCGTCCTGCGATGATCGATCAACTGATTCTCACGGCTTGTTAATAGTCCAACGCGGTTGTCTCGCCGCCGGCGCGGGTTCCCAGCGCCCACCAGACCGGCGGGCTGATCAAGTTGTCGATGATCTGCACCGAACCGTCGACGAAGAGGAAGTTGACGCCCTGCGGATGCCGGCTCCAAAAGTCGTCGACGTGGTTGACCGGGCTGTTGGGCGTGTGCGGCGGCACGTCCGAGGCGTCGCCCGTATGGCCAAGGACCAGGATCGGCGCGCCTTCCGGGCCGTAGTTCATGGTGTCGGGCGTCTTGGGCGGCACCTGGCCGCCGGTAACCGCGCCGGTCCAGGTGGCGTAGGCCAGCGTGCTGCACCGCTCGCCCACGAAAAGCGTGTGGCTGGTGCCGTCGGTCACGTCGGCGATGCGCACCGCCGAGTTGCGGTAGAACATGCCTTGGTGCGTGATGTCGCGGTCAGGGTCCGTCGAGAGAAAGCCCGGGTCGGGCGTGATCTCCGGATTGCCGAACACGCCCACGTAATTGCTGTGGGCCACCTGCACCGGGTTGCCCTGCGTGTCGGTGACGAAGCTCGAGTAGCTGCCCGAATCGTCGTGCGAGTCGACGGAGAAGACCGTCTTGCCGATGTCCGAGGCGCACAGGAAGGCCGGAATGCTGGTCGCGCGGACTGTCGCGTGGAGCGGATCGGTGATGTCCGTGCCGAAGTGGATCTGGCCGTAGAGGTTGCCCAGTTCCAGATAAGGCAGGATCCGCGCCGCCCAGCCCCAGCCCGGCCCCTTGTCGTCCGCAAGGCCGCCGGGGCCAACCTGCGACGTATAGCCGGCCGGAAAACTCCGCTGGCTGTCATGATAATTCTGTAGGGCCAAGCCGATCTGTTTCAGGTTGTTCTTGCACTGAAGTCGTCGGCCCGCCTCGCGGGCCGCCTGAACGGCAGGAAGCAAAAGCGCCACCAAGACCCCCATGATGGCGATGACTACCAGCAGTTCCACCAGAGTGAATGCCGTCCGTCGAAGAAACATCGGCAACACCTCCAAGCAACGTGCATCGCCGCCGCCAAGGCGCGCGCACTGGTCATGTGAATGAAGCACCGCAGCAAGATGCCGTTCACACGGCCGGAGGAGGAGCACGGCTGCGCTGGAGCAGCGGAGCACGGCTGAGCACTTCAGCCGGACTCAGCCCGAGCAGCCTTTCGTAAAAGTCGCCGCGCACAAGTTCCGCTGCCTGACGGACGGCCGTTGCCTGCTGGCTGAGGAATTGGCAGACGGGACATTCCTCATCGCGATCCGATCCGGCCGAATCCCGGGCGACGCGCGGGCCCTGTGCATCGCGATCGGCGCCCTGGCCGCAGAAGGCCGCCGCGCCCTGCCCGTGATGATGGCTGCTATGGTCGTGCAGCCAGGGCACAACGGTCATCGTCAAGAGATAACCGCCCAGCACCAACCATCGGGCTATCCGGCGCAAGTTCGGCGACATGGCGTATTTACGACTCAATAATATCGCTTGCAGTGCGGGCCGTCAATCCCAGCGTGTTTACCGTGCGATTGTCTTGCCGGAGGGCGTGATGACGATCATGCTTGCGCTGGCTGCCGGAAGGTTCAACTCGATCGGTCCGGCAACCGGCCGCGCCAATTCCGCCACTTCCTTGACGCTTTCGGCCGTGTCCTGATCGAATCGCCACACCCGCATGTTGCCCTTGGTGGCGCCCGCGTCGAGATTCAGCAGGCACGAACCGTGCAGGTTCTTATTGACGGCGGCCACGGTCACGGCGTTGTCCGCGGTGCGCCGGGCGGCGTACAAAGAAAGATCAGGATTGTCGCTCTCCGCTTTGAGCAGGTTCTCGCCGAACCCGCTGCCTCGGCCATCGTAACTGCGGAAGAGTTGCCACGCCCACTCCTGGCTCCCCGCGGGCGAGTACCAGATGAACGCCAAATCGACCGACTCGCGGCCCAGGATGCCGAAGACGTCGCACTGGGCCAGCCCGCCGGTCACATTGTCGCCGCCGCCGAAATTATATTCGCCCAGGCAGATTTCCATGCCCGGGTTGTGCTTGTTGATCCAGGCGCGGACGCGCGGAATCAGCGCCACGGGCGAATAGCAATCCGTGTTGCGGATCCACGATTCCTGCTCGTAATTGCCGTCCCACAAGTCGCGGGTCGAGCGCATGCGGTAAGCGTTCAACTCGGGGTTGAGTCCCTGGCCAAGGTACGCGCCTCTGCCCTTGATCTGTCCCTGGGGATACCAGTGGACGTCCATGACGTCGACCAGGGGCTTGCCGTTTTTCTTCTTGTAGTCGCCGCACTGCTTGATGAACCACTCGGCCAGCGGCATCTTGTCGTGCGCCAGCCAATCGGTCTTGGTGTGGTAGTTGTCTTTGCCGGCGTCCTTGGCGGAGTAGT
>JBEKZQ010000188.1:0-11507 GCA_049509675.1 Thermoguttaceae bacterium
GCCAGCATGTCGGCACTCCTTTGCCTGAATAGGCCCCCCTGCGCCACTTTCCAATCCCACGATTGTCGCCTATTCGCGGCAATCCCCCAAGATCATTATGGATTTGTGTAGAACAACAAGGCGCGGAGGCAGGTGCTCCGGGCAGGCACGAGGGGTGTCCCGGACACGAAACATGCCCGGAACCTGGCCAAACGCTTCCGCCAGCATGGAAAGGCGTATTTCCGCTTTATCACCACACCGGGCATCGAGCCCACCAACAACCTGGCCGAACAGGCAATTCGTTTTGTGGTGATCGACCGGCGGGTCACGCAGGGGACGCGGAGCGAGAAAGGCCGCCGCTGGTGCGAGCGGATCTGGACTGTGGTTGCCACTTGCGCTCAGCAGGGTCGCTCGGTCTTTCAGTTATTGCTGGATTCGGTACAAGCTCATATCTCCGGCGATGCTCCGCCCACGCTCCTGCCGTCCGGCCCCTGACAACATTGTCACCGTTTCTCCTGCGCCGCTACGTCGGAGGCTGTCTAAACAGGCCCTATCACACCGTGAACGGCTACATAGAATGAACCTTTGCCGGCACAAGTTCTCAACAAAAGGCGATGAGGAATTCACCACCGAACCCCGCAAAAAACCCGGAAAACCGGGCCGTCAGACCCAGGAATTCTCATTGAATGTCGGCCCGCGGAAATCGGCGTTGAAGTTGGACGGTCACGGCTATAGTCCGACGATCTTGCATCGCATCCTGCACATCGCCAGCGTCAGCGGCGCTCTTGACCACGGACAGGAAAGCCAGACAGCGGCCAAAGGCGGCAACAAACTGCTTTTCATCCGTGTTGGATCCGTGTTTCATCCGGGGCTCCCGTAATGTGTGATAATCCGTCGATCGATCCATCTGCACATTTTTCCCTCCATTGAGGCGGAAAAGGAGGGACGGCCCACCGTGGCGGTGACGTTTCTCCCATTACCAAACCAACTTGCGCCACGAAGCCAGTCTCCGTTTTTCCGCCGTTTTTCCGCCGCTAGGCCGGAGTGGCCGGCATTGCTACAATACGTCCTATTCCACGCGAGAACTCGACCGATGACCGGACCGCTGCTGCACACCCCGCTTTTCGACTGGCACTCGGCCCACGGGGCCCGCATGGTGCCCTTCGCCGGCTGGTCCATGCCCGTGCAGTACAGCTCGATCCTGGAAGAGCACCAGGCGACCCGGGCGCGGGCCGGCGTGACCGACATCTCGCACATGGGCCGGCTGCGTTTCGAGGGGCCGGGCGCGGCCGTCTTCCTGGCCGAACTGCTCACCCGCCGCGTGGCCGACATGGAACTGGGCCAGATCCGCTACTCGCTCATCACCGACCGGCAGGGCGGCATTCTCGACGACGTGTTGGCGGGCTACTATCACAACGAACACGGCCAGCCGTTTTACGTGGTCGTGGTGAATGCGGGCAATCGGCAGAAGATCGTGGATTGGGTGCGGGCCCACTTGCCGCCGGGGCGGTGCGAGGCCCCGGGCCGCGAGATCATCTTCACCGACGTGAGCCGCCTGTGGGCCATGTTCGCCATCCAGGGGCCGTGCAGCGTGGAGATCCTGCAGCCGCTGATCGACGTCGACTTGCAAAACATGCGTTATTATCGCGGCGCGCAGGCGCGCATCCTGCACCCCGCCGCCCAGCGGCAAGGGGGCATCATCAGCCGCACCGGCTACACCGGCGAAGACGGTTTCGAGTTGAGCATCGGCTGCGACATCGCTGCGGGCGTGTGGGAGGCGATTCTCGAGCAGGGCCGGCCGCTGGGGATGGTGCCCACCGGGCTGGGCGCCCGCGATACGTTGCGGTTGGAGGCCGGCATGCCGCTCTACGGACACGAGCTCAGCGAGCAAATCAATCCGTTCGAGGCCGGCCTGGGTTTCGCCTGCCACCTGGTAGGCTACGATTTTCCCGGCCGCGACGCCCTGCTGCGGATCCAGGGCGGGCCCTTGGCCCGCGTCCGCGTGGGCCTGGAACTTGCCGCGCAGCGCGTCGCCCGCCAGGGATACGCCGTCCTGCAAGACGGTCGGCGAGTGGGAGAGGTCACCAGCGGCAGCTTCTCGCCCACGCTGCGCAAGCCGATCGCCATGGCCTACGTGGATCCGCAGTTCGCGGCGCCGGGCACGACCGTGCAAATCGACATCCGCGGCCAAGTGGAACCCGCCCGCGTCGTAACACTCCCCTTTTACCGACACAATCACAAGAAGACCCAAGCATGAAGCCCGAAGAACTACGCTTTGCCAAGACGCACGAATGGGTATCCGTGGAGAGCGGCGACGGCGAGAAGACGGCCACCGTGGGACTTTCCCAGTTCGCCATCCAGACCCTGACCGACCTGGTCTACTTGAACCTGCCCAAAGTGGGCCGGCAGGTGCGGGCAGAGGAGCCGTTCGGCGAAGTCGAGTCGGTCAAGGCCGTGAGCGATCTGTACAGCCCGGTCAGCGGCCAGATCGTGGCCGTCAACGCGGCCCTGACCGAGAAGCTCGAGACGCTCAGCGGCGATCCGTACGGCGCGGGCTGGCTGGTCAAGATCCGCCTGGACGACCCATCGGAGTTGGCAAAGCTGTTGGACTACCCGGCCTATCAGAAACAGTGCGAAGAGGAGAGCCATGAATGAGGGACGTGGTATGGGATCAGAACAAGCAGTCCCATCTCCCGGAGGGAGAGGGGGACCAGTCGTGGAGACCAAGACCCGGTAAGATCGTTTCGCCATGCCTTACTTTGTTAACACGCCCGACGAACGACAGGCCATGCTGGCGGCCATCGGCGCAGCCTCGGTCGAGGAACTGTTCGCCATGGTCCCGGGCGAGTTGCGGCTGGGTCGCGATCTGTGCCTTCCGCCGGCCCTTGGCGAGTTGGAACTGACCGCCGAGTTGACCCGACTGGCGGGACTCAACATGGCTGCCGGCGAGAAGATTTCCTTTCTCGGCGCGGGCAGCTACGATCATTTCATCCCCGCCGTGGTCGATTTCGTGGCCGGGCGAAGCGAGTTCTACACCTCCTACACGCCCTACCAGGCCGAGGTCAGCCAGGGCAACTTGCAGGCCCTGTTCGAGTACCAGACGCTCATCACGCAACTGACCGGCCTGGACGTGTCGAATTCGAGCCTCTACGACGGCGGCAGCGCGGCGGCCGAGGCCGCGCTGATGGCCCTGGACGTGACCGGCCGCAATCGCGTGCTCGTGCCCCAAAGCCTCCATCCCGAATACCGCCAAACGCTCCGCACCTATTTGGCCAACCTGGGAGTGGAGCTGACCACGCTCGCCACGCCTGGCGGCGCCTTGTCGCCGGCCGACCTGGAGGCCGCGGTCGATGATCAGACGGCCTGCGTGCTGGTCCAGCAGCCCAACTTCTTCGGCTGCCTGGAAGAAATGCAGTCGCTGGCCGAAATCGCCCATCGCGCCGGCGCGCTGCTGGTGGCGGCCGTCGATCCGATCAGCCTGGGCCTGCTCAAGCGGCCGGGCGATTGCGGCGCCGACGTGGCCGTCGCCGAAGGACAGGTTTTGGGCAATCCGCTGGCCTTCGGCGGGCCCTACCTGGGCATCATGGCCTGCCGCGAGCGGTTCGTCCGCCGCATGCCCGGCCGGCTGATCGGCCAGACCGTCGATCGCCGCGGCCGGCGCTGCTGGGCGCTCACCTTGCAGACCCGCGAACAGCACATCCGCCGCGAGAAGGCCACCAGCAACATCTGCACCAACCAGGCCCTGCTGGCGTTGCGCGCCAGCGTGTACCTGGCGGCCATGGGACCGAGCGGTTTGCGGGCCGCAGCCGAACTCTGTCTGCAAAAGGCCCACTACGCCGCGGGCAGGCTGACCGAGAGCGGCGCTTTTTCCTTGGCCTTCGAGCGGCCCATGTTCAAGGAATTCGTGCTCCGCGTAGCCGGCCGCACGGTCGAGCAGTTCCTGGATGCCGCCTTGGCTCACGGCATTTTCGCCGGCGTACACCTGGGACGCTGGTATCCGGAACTTTCCGACTGTCTGCTGGTGGCGGTGACCGAGAAGCGGACCAAGCAGGAAATCGATCGCTTGGCCGCGATTTGATCGAATCTGAAATCTGAAATCTCAAATCTCAAATCTCAAAACTGAAAACTGAAAACTGAAAACTGAAAACTGAGAACTGAGAACTGAAAACTGAAAACTGAAAACTCTCCCCATGCGAAACTCCCGCGACCGCGACCTGTTGTTCGAGCTTTCCAAGCCCGGCTGCCGCGCCAGCCGGCTGCCGCCGTGCGACGTGCCGCCGCAGCCGCTGGAGCAGTTGTTGCCGCCCGGGGCCATTGCCGCGGAGCCGCCGCCGCTGCCCGAACTGGCCGAGCCGGAGATCGTGCGGCACTTCGCCAATCTTTCCACGCTCAACATGTCGGTCGACACGCATTTCTATCCGCTCGGCTCGTGTACCATGAAATACAATCCGAAGCGGAACGAGCGTTTGGCCGGCCTGCCGGGACTGTTGCACCTGCACCCCTACCAGCCCGAGCGGACGCTGCAAGGGATGCTCGAACTGCTCTTTCGCGCGCAGGAGATGCTGGCCGAGATTGCCGGGCTGGCGGCCGTTTCGCTGCAACCGGCGGCGGGGGCCCACGGCGAGCTGACCGCGCTGCTGGTGGCCGCCGCCTACTTCCGCGACCTGGGCCAGAAGCGCTCCGTGGTGCTCATTCCCGAGGGCGCCCACGGCACCAACCCGGCCAGTGCGGTGATGGCCGGCTTCCGGGCCGTGCCCGTGAAGAGCAATGCGGAAGGCTTCATCGATCTGGACGATTTGGCCCGCCGGCTGGACCGCGACGTGGCCGTGCTCATGGTCACCAACCCGAACACGCTGGGGATGTTCGAGCGGCGGATCGCGGAGATTGCCCGCCGCGTCCACGACGTGGGCGGACTGCTCTATCTGGACGGGGCGAACATGAACGCCATCCTGGGCATTACCCGGCCCGGCGACTTCGGCACCGACCTGATGCACTTCAATCCGCACAAGACCTTTAGCGGGCCGCACGGCGGCGGAGGGCCCGGCGCGGGACCGATCGCGGTCACCGCAGCGTTGGCGCCTTATCTGCCCGCCCCTGTCGTCGTCCGCGACGGCGGCGGTTATCGTCTGGACGTCGATCGCCCCAAGTCGATCGGCCGCGTCCGCAGCTTCTTCGGCAATACGGGCGTGATCGTGCGGATGTTCTGCTACATCCTCACGCACGGCCCGGATGGTCTGCGGCAGGTGACCGAGGATGCGGTGCTGGGGGCGAATTACTTGCTCGGCCGCATCAAGCAGGTCCTGCCCGTGCCGCAGGGCGACCGCTGCATGCACGAGTTCGTGGCCTCGGCGGCCAGGCTGAAGGCCGAGCGCGGCATCTCGGCCCTCGACCTTGCCAAGCGGTTGTTGGATTACGGCTTCCATGCGCCCACGGTTTATTTTCCGTTGATCGTCCGCGAGGCGGTCATGGTCGAGCCGACGGAAACAGAGAGCAAGGCCACGCTGGACGCATTTGCCGACGCGCTGCTGCACATCGCCGCCGAGCCGCCGGAGCTGTTGCACGAGGCGCCGCACAGTACGCCGGTCAGTCGGCCCGACGAAGTGCGCGCCGCCCGGCAGCCCATCCTGGCTTGGAAGGCGAAGAGCAATGGTGCGTCGCAAATAAATGCGCAACACTAGCCCGAAGCGCAAGCGAGGGACCGATCGGCGAGAACGCCACCGTTTCCAACCCTCGCTTGCGCTTCGGGCTAGTGTGACAGCCTGCCCCACCTTGCAGTTTCTTGGAATGGCCGAACTCATGCCTGACAAGCAGTTCCCTACCGGTCGCTTGCTGTTCGACGCGCCGGCGGGCGGGGCGTGGAACATGGCCGTCGACGAAGTGCTGTTGGACTGGGCGGCCGCCGAAGAGGAGTGCGGGTTGCGATTCTACGGCTGGAGCGAGCCCACGCTTTCGCTCGGCTATTTCCAGCCGTACGAAGATCGCCGCAGGCACCCCGCCAGCCTGGCCTGCCCGGCCGTGCGGCGGTTGACCGGCGGCGGAGCGATCGTCCACGACGCCGAATTGACCTACAGCGTGGTTCTATGCAAAACGCACCCGCTGGCCAGAGAGCGGAACAAGCTGTACGAGATGATGCATGGCACGCTGCTGGAGGCGCTGGCCGAGGTAGGCGTTTGCGCGCGCATGTACCGGGAGGCGGGGGCCTGTCTCGATGTCTGTGGCAAGAGCGGCGGTTCCACCGTCAAAGGCGACAGTCCCATTTTCGCTGCGATCGCAAGCGATCGCCACACGAAAATCGGCACAGTCCCCGCCACCATTGCGACCCGCACCGCGGAGCCGGTACTGTGTTTCCAGCGTCGCGCGCAGGACGACGTGCTCGTGGGGGACATTAAGGTGGCCGGCAGCGCCCAGCGCCGCCGCCGGGGCGACGTGTTGCAACACGGAAGTGTCCTACTGCGACGATCGCCGGCCGCGCCGGAATTACCGGGCCTGGCCGATCTGGCCCCTCAGATGCCGTCGGCGGAAGCCCTGGCCGCCCTGTGGTTGCGGCGATTGGACGGCCAACTCGCCTCCCGTTGGACTGCCGGGGGTTTTTCCGCCGAGGAAACACTTCTTGCGAAGGGGCTTGTGGAGCACCGTTATGGCGATTTTCGCTCGAATGAATGATTGCGGTGAGGGAAATCCTTAGTGGGAAGGGACTTTCGGTTTTGACTTTGCCGCCAACTGTTGATACATTGAACCGTAGTGGCAGTCTGCTCGATGGCCGATAGAGATGCGCCTTGGGGGGAGGGTGGCAGGACTCATGGAAGTCAAGTTGCTGGTGGTTGGCGGTAAACAACCGGGACAAGAGATTCCCGTGCCGGGACCAAAGTTCGTCATCGGCCGGGGCGAGGACTGCCAGCTTCGTCCGCGGAGCGAAATGGTCAGCCGTCGCCATTGCGAGATCGTGCTGGAAGAAGGATCGGTAACGATTCGCGATCTGGGCAGCCGCAACGGCACACTGGTCAATGGCGAGCCGACCGTCGGCGCCCGGCAGTTGAAGAGCGGCGATCGCTTGAAAGTCGGGCCCCTGGAGTTCGACGTCCAGTTGGCGGTGAGCGTGGGGGGAAAGAAGAAGCCCAGGGTCAAGAGCATCCAGGAGGCCGCCGCCCGAACGGTCGCCAGCGCCGGTGGCAACGAGGATCTGGACATCACGAGTTGGCTGAGCGACGAGGACGACGCAACGATCTCCGACGGCAAGCCGGCGGGCGCGGCGGCGCCGGCCCGCGCCGACACGGCCGCCAGCGACACGCACGGGCCTCACGACGTCGCCGCGCAGGAGACACAAGAAGGCAAGAAGACCGAGTCGACCCCAGTGGTGGGCCGCTTCCAGGCAGGAGGCGCAAAGCCGATGGCTGACAGCAGCCGGTCCGCAGCCGCCGACATGCTCAAACAGTTCTTCAATCGCAAGCCGTGAAACCTGCCGGTCCCCACCGCCAATCCGCCCTGCTGGGCGTGGCCTTCGACAGCGACGATGGCCAAACCCGCGTCACGCGGGGCAAGAACTTCGTCCTCTGGGGCGGAAGCCAGGAGACCCACGCCGTCATGCAAGAGACGGCCGTGAAGATCAACGAGGAGTTGGATAAACGCGGAAAACGCCTCGAAGACGCCTCAGTGCAAGAGATCCGCTCCATCTGTCGCGACATCCGCGATTCTATCTAATGCCGGCCGAGTGGTAACCCGCAATCAAAAGTCCGCAGAAGCACTGGCGGAGCCAGTGGCAGCCAGCGGACGTCCTTTCTCCATGCCACAGCTTACCCTATCCAATTTATCCGCTACAACCATGTAGTTTACCTAAACCATCAATCTTTCCTAGCCGTTTTTCCGATGCTTTTCACTAACAACAGCGTATATTTGCTAGATTGTTGGGGCATCCTAATCGGAGGTAATTGTTCCGTGACGGCCAGGAAAACCAGTGCGAAGCTGACGAAATCGAAGGGGTCATCGCTCCAGAAGCACGCGGCTGTGGCCGAGACCCGCGCGGCGGAGGGCGTCGTGGACGTGCGTTCCGGCAAAGATCGCCGCGCCACCAGCACTGATCGCCGCGGCAAGGAGATCCCTGTTGCCGTCGAGCGGCGGCAAACGGAGCGTCGGGTGAAGGTCAATCGCCGCCGGCAGATCGACCCCACCACCTGCGAGCGGGACTACACGGTCGAAGAAATCGAGTTCATGAGCGCCTTGGACGCCTATAAGCGTGCCAGCGGCCGGATGTTCCCCACCTGCAGCGAAGTGCTGGAAGTCATCAGGAAGTTGGGCTACCAGAGGCAGCCGGTGATTTCTGTCAGCTTGGAAAGCCCGGACGTGTCGATGACGCCCGTGAGTCTCTAAGGGAAACAGTTTGAAGTGTTCAGTTGTGCCCGCAACGGAAGCTGAAAGCTGAAAACTGAAAACTTGCCCGAATGGCCTTGCGTGGCTGGCGGAAATCGGCTACTGTTCCGCCTCCACACAGTCCCCGCTGGCAACCAGTGGCATCTTATCTTTCCCCGGGCGACTCACGATCATCTTTCTGACATGGACGTCAGTATGCATCATCGCGCGAGGCCTGCTCTGAGAGCGAACACGAGGACCGTGCCGATCTTCGTCCGCGCGAACAGGGGACCGAGTACGCCGCGGGTGCATTGCCGAGTCTCCGCCTGGCTCCTTCTGGCGGGGATGTTCCTGACCTCGACCACCGGCTGCAGCACCTTCACCGCGCAAGGGCGGAATGCCGAAGGCGTGCGGCTGTGCCAACAGGCCCGCTATCCGGAGGCCCTGCAAGAGTTCCAAGAGGCGACCTACGAGGAGCCGGGCAACGCCGACGGCTATTACAATCTGGCCGCTACCCATCACCGGCTGGGGTTGGCCGAACGCCGCTCGGCGGAGTTGGCCCAGGCCGAGACCTGCTACTATCAGTGCCTGGACCACGATCCCAACCACCGCGACGCCCATCGCGGCCTGGCGGTGTTGATGGTCCAGGAGGGCCGCCGGGAAGAGGCCTTCCGGCTGTTGGTGGGTTGGGTCGATCGGGAGCCGCGCAGGGCCGATCCCAAGATCGAGTTGGCCCGCTTGTACGAAGAGTTCGGCAATCGTGCGGCGGCCCAGGAGCGGTTGACCGAGGCCCTGGCCGTGGAGCCGAACAGTGCCCGGGCGTGGGCGGCGATGGGCAAGATCCGCGAGGATCTGGGGCAGCATCGCCAGGCGCTGGCCGATTATCAGAATTCGCTGGCCTACGATCGTTACCAGCCCGAGGTTGCCGCCCGGACGGTCGCTCTTCAGACGGCGCTTGCCCCCGCGCCGATCATGGCCGACGCGGTCAGCCCGTCGCGCACCGTGAATCTGCCCCCGCCCACCTGGCGGTAGTGAACACCGATTGCCCAAGTGAAATTGGTTTTTTCCAAGCCCTGATTCTCCCGATGCACGAGTTGTCCATCGTCGAGGCCCTGATCGAACAAATCCGGCGCGAGCTGCACCGCAGCGGGCAATCGGGCCGCGTCGTGCGTGTGGAACTGGCCATCGGACGGCTTTCCGGGGTGCATTGCGATTCGATCCGCTTCGCTTTCGAGTTGCTTTCCCCCGGTACGCCGGTCGAGGGGGCCCAACTCGACATCAGCGAGCCGAAGGCCGTCTGTGCGTGCCGGGCCTGCGGCGCGCGGCAGGAGATCGACGAGTTGGTCATCCAGTGCCCACTCTGCCAGAGCGCGGATATTTCTATCGTAGAGGGTCGCGATTTGCTGCTCCAGAGCATCGAACTCGACGACTGAGGCCGAGCGGATGATAATAAGGGGGGCGACGGGCACCGTGCGGCGAGCCGGAGGTTCGCGGCATGGTCGGCGAGATCCACCACCTGAAAACTGAAAACTGAAAACTGAAAACTGAAAACTGAAAACTGAAAACTGAAAACTGAAAACTGAAAACTGAAAACTGAAAACTTCCTCCCATGAAAATCGTTGCCGCCAAGAGCATCCTGAAAGCCAACGACCAACTGGCGGCGGAGAACCACGCCCGGTTCGACGCCGCCGGTGTGTTTACCGTCAACGTGGTCGGTTCGCCCGGCTGCGGCAAGACGACCTTGCTGGAGGCCCTTTTTGCCCGATTTCAAGGCACGGTAACGCCGGCCGTAATCGAGGGCGATATCGCCGGCTCGATCGACGCCGAACGGATTCAGGCCCTGGGCATCCCGGTCGTCCAGATCAATACCGACGGCGCCTGCCACCTGGACGCCAACATGATCGCCCGGGCCGCCGCGGAACTCGACCTGGAGCGGATGGACCTGTTGATCATCGAAAACGTGGGCAACCTGGTATGCACGGCCGGCTTCAACCTGGGCGAGCACCTGCGGATCGTCGTCTTGAGCGTCAGCGAGGGGGACGACAAGGCGGTCAAGTATCCGGCCATCTTTCAGGGTTCCCATGCCTTGTTCATCACCAAGATCGACTTGCTGCCGCACAGCAATTTCAGCACGGCGCGGATCATGGCCGACATGAAGCGGCTTGCGCCCGCCGCCGAGATCTTTCAGGTCTCGGCCGTCACAGGCGACGGGATTGCCGGCGCTGCCCAATGGCTGGCGGCAAAGTGCCGCCGGTAAGGGCTCGGCTACGCCTTCTCCGCGTTCCTCTGCGTCCTCCGGCGGTGAGAAAGCACGTGCTACCTGGTGTGCAGACCGCACTCGGTCTTGGCCGTGCCGCTCCACCGACCTGCCCGCTCGTCTTCGCCCGGCAGGACAGCCCGCGTGCAGGGCCGGCAGCCGATGCTCGGATAACCCTGGTCGTGCAACGGATTGTACGGCACCCCCTCCTTCACGATCCGGTCCCAGACATCCTTCTTCGTCCAGCAGGCCAACGGGTTGACCTTCACCAGGCCGAATTTCTGGTCCCAACGCACGATCGGCGTGTTGGCCCGGGTGGGACTCTGATCGCGACGCACTCCGGTGGCCCAGGCATCGAACGCCGCGGCCACGCGGTGCAATACCGTCACCTTCCGATCGAAGCAGCAGCAGTCCGGTTGGGTCGCATAGAGCGGACCCCCGTGGAGCGCCTCGTACGCCTCGACGGAAAGTTCGGGCTGCTGGAGGTCGACGACAATGCCGTACTTCTCCGCGATCCGCTCCCGTAACTGAAGTGTTTCGGGAAACTGATAGCCCGTGTCGAGATTGAAGATATAGACCCGCGGCTGGATCTTCGCCAACATGGAAATGATGACGCAACCTTCCGGACCCAGCCCGGTGGCCATGGTGAAGCGGGGATAATAGTTCTCAACAGCCCAAGTCAGGATCTTCTCGGGCGGGGCGCCTTCCAAGGCCCGGCTGTTCTGCTCCAGCCACGCTGTCTCCTCTTTAGTGGGGGTTCGTGGGATCCGGGGCATCGCGTCCGGACCTGGTTTTGCGAACTGTCCCATAAGCGGCCTGCTTTGCGGCACAGACTCCACTGTTTCCATCACGGCAGTGCTCATCGGCGACGGCTCCAAGTTCTTTTCAGGCGTGCTTCCAAGCATCGGCACTATTATAGTGCCACACG
>JBEKZQ010000189.1:0-11492 GCA_049509675.1 Thermoguttaceae bacterium
TTTCCTGGGGCTGCCCGCGGTTGGGGGTTCTCGGCCCGTGCTTCCCCAGGGTTCGCCGGGCGCGACCGCGCTTTGCCCCGCCCGCCCGCCGCCAGGGGGGGGGGGCGGACGGGGCGAGCGGCGCGCGGGAGCGAGCATCTTTGCCAACCCGACGTGAACGTCGAGCCTACGACCGCCTATGGCGGGAAGGGTCGTGAACGACCCTGAAAACACCGTTTCCTCGCGTGGAGCCTGAAGCCGAGGAAACCGTGCCATCCGAAGAATACTGAGTTTGCACCTAGAAACGGAAGGGCCCTGAAGATGCCCGGCGATATCTGGGAAACTGCCGATCGCCATGTTATGATAGCAGCACTGTCGCCTCCCACCTACCACCTGCATCCACCACCTACCGCATGTCGCAAAGGAGCCTACCCATGAAGACTTACGCAACTCTGGCAATCGTCGCTGCCGCCTGCTTCTCGGCCACGGCCCGCGGGGCCGACAACACGCCGCCGCCTGGATTCGTGGCCCTGTTCAATGGCAAGGACTTGACGGGCTGGAAGGGCCTGGTGGCCGATCCGCCCACGCGGGCCAAGATGACGCCCGAACAATTGGTCCGGGCGCAGCGGAATGCCGACGAGTCGATGCGCGCGCATTGGAAGGCCCAGGACGGCATGTTGGTCTTCGACGGCAAAGGGGCCAACCTGTGTACGGCCAAGGACTACGACGACATGGAGATGTACGTCGATTGGAAGATCACTTCGCACGGCGACAGCGGCATCTATCTGCGCGGCTCGCCGCAAGTGCAGATCTGGGATCCCAATCAATGGAAGATCGGCTCCGGCGGCCTGTACAACAATCAAAAACAGCCGCATGATCCGCTGCTGCTGGCCGATAACCCGATCGGGCAGTGGAACTCCTTCTACATCAAGATGGTCGGCGATCGCGTCACCGTGCGACTCAACGGCAAGCTGGTCGTGGATAACGTGATCCTGGAGAACTATTGGGAGCGCAGCAAGCCGATCTATCCGCGGGGCCAGATCGAGTTGCAGAACCACAGCAGCCAGTTATGGTTCAAGAACATCTATTTGCGCGAGCTGCCGCGCTAGCGTCAATCCCGCTTCAGGCCCAGGGCCTGCAAATAGGCGTCGGTCAAGTTGGTCGTGGGCGGTTGGCCCGGGTTATAGGCGAACTTCGCGCGATCGATCGGCACGTTGAAGGCCACGTCGCGCAACTGCATGGCCACCAACACGCGGAACTCGGCGCCGTCGCCTTTCCGCTCCTTTTCCGTCAGTGTGCGGCGGTACTCGATGCTGCGCGGAAAGAGATCCTCTTGGCCAATCATCAGCACGATGCGGTCGGGCACGTGCTCCGGCAAGCGGCTGAGATTGACGGGCCGGCCCTGCTCGATGGCCTCTTTCTGCTTCGGCAACAAGGCCAGCAGTCGCCACCGCTTCCAGCCGCCCTCGAGTTTCCAAACCGGCAGTTGCTCCAACTTGCCGCTCTGGACCGTGGTGAACTCGAAACTGTCGTCCACGTTCCGCAGTAGTTTCGACAGTCCACCCAAGCCGGCCAACAGGGCCATCGCTTGCGGCCGCCGCCCCGGGTCGGCCTGCTGGATCCTCTCGACCAACTCGCGGACGTCGATCTGCGTGAGCGTCGCCGTGTTGTCGTCCAGCAGCTTGTGGTGGACCCACAGAAAATGGCCGTCGCACATCTGGCGAAGGTGCGTGACCTGCCCGCCGATTCCCACCTGCAATTCCATGCAGATCAGCGGGATCGGGCCTTCGTGCTGCTCCAGGTAGCTGCCCGTGCCTTCCAGTCTCTGTTGGAACAACTCAATCTGCGCGCTGAGCCGCGCGCTGAACGAGGCGCGGCCTTCCAGCGCGCGGATCGCGGCCGGCAGGAGCGTTTGCTGCCCGGGAACCGTGACCGCCGACGGGGCTTGCGCCATGGCAGTACAGGCACAAAGCTGGAAGATGCACAGCATAGGAAACATAGCAGGGCCGGGCGGCATGGTGTTATTCTGCGGGTTGTGACGGATTTACCAAAGATTCGTGTTGTATCAGGACGACCATTACACCTCAGAAGCGTATAGCGCCCGAATTGGGCGTCGGCCGCGGGAATCGCCCACGGTTGACGAACCACGGGCGGATAGCCACCGAAGTAAACCCGGGCAAGATACGGGGTCCGTATTGTAGGACGGCTCCGACCTCTGGGTCTATGTCAATTGAGGGGGGGATACCATGAGGATTGCTGGAATGTCGCTGTTGATCGTAGTGCTGGCGGTCGGGGGGTGCAGGTCAGCCATGCATAACAACCTACCGCCCTCCGACATGTTGATGCATCCCGGCCCTGGCGTAGACGGACCAGGCCCGGGGATTATGTCCTATCAACCGGCGGCCCCGGCGGTCAATGCCACGTCGCAAGTGGCCTTTGTCGGCCCCGAGGGCACGCAGGTGCAGTGGGACGTTTCCGGCCCGGGGCGATTCGATTCCGAGCCGCTGACGGCGCCGGGGCGGTACAACTTCCCGCAGGCCCAGATCTATCGTCTGAAACTGACCAACGTGCCGGGCCGGGCGGGCGTCGAGCTCTATCCTAGTTTGGAGGTCGCGCCGGCCCTGCCCAGGACCGAGGCCTTCCTGGAACACAATGCCATCCCGGTGCAGTTGACCGAGGAAGACTTCGACCAGGTCCTTTCCGGCAATTTCGTGACCAAGGTCATCTACTTGCCCGATCCGGAATTCCAGGAACTGGCCCTGGCCGGCGTGGAGACGCTGGTCAGCACGCGGCTGGATCCGGGGGTCGATCCGATCGTCGAGGCCCAGCGTCGCGGCGCCATCCTGGCCATCGTTCGCTTGGGCAACAAGGACTTGCAGATCCCCAACCAGGGCCAGGTCGCGGAGCGCGAGATCATCCAGACCGGCTACGAGGCGCCGATCAACGGTCAGCCCGGCACGCCCTACGGCATCAGCGGCGTTCCGATGGGGATGCCGGTAGGCGCGCCGACCACGATGCCCACGAACTTCATCGCCGGCGTCACCGCGCCGCAGTGGGGAATGCCCATGGTGGGCACGCCGATCGGGCTGCCCGGACCTCCGCACATCCCCTTGGGAGTGCCGGCCGGCCTGGAGCGTCACACGATGGTCAACCACACGCACAACTGCATTCCGGAGCCGGAGCATAACGTGCGGATCGACGTCAAGCAAACGCCGGGCTTCACCTATCCGAAGCCGGTCAACGAGGTGTATATCCACGAGCACGCGTTCGGGCCGGGCTGCCTCCCGTCGCCATGCTGCGCGGGCGGCAATTGCGGTCCGTCGAATGTCGTGGTCTGCCCGCCGCCGGCTCCGGCCGCTTGTCCGGTGGCCATGCCCGCTCCGGGCGCCAACGGTTGTGCGGTCGGTCAGGGCGGCGCTCCGGCCGGAAACTGAGTATGGTTGTCATCGCCGTAAGAGGGTACGCAAGCCGTCCTAACTTGTTCTGGTCAACTTAACTACTTCAACCTGTGACAATGGTCCACCCTATCCGCGCGTCGACAGTCGCGAAGCGATCCCGTGGACTGCGAGTTGCCGGCAGGATTGCAGTGGCGGTGTTGGCGTGCCTGGGCGCAACGGCACTTTGGGCCCAGGAAGCCAATGTCCACTACCTGCACCACGGCGTGATGCCACCGGGAGCGATTGGCAGCCAGCAACTCCAGCGGGGTGGGCCATTGTCCGGGTTCTTTCAGCCGGTGGAGATCAAGGCCCCTGCGGGGGCCTCGATCTCGCTGGCGGTTTCCAATGCGTTCGACGACGGCGCCGCCGCCCCGCGACGTGTCGGTCTGCTCATCGGCTCGGTCTACCGTCTACGCGTCACCAACATCCCGCAGGCGGAGGGCCTGGAAGTCTTCCCCTCGATCGAAGTCATCGACCGGCTCTACACGCCCACCGAACAGCAACAGCGGTTCGCCGTCCCGATCGAGTTGACGCGGGACGAACTGCAAATGGCCATCGACGGGAAGTTTGTCACGCGGGTGATCTACCTGGAAGATCCCCTCCGCGCGTTGCCGGTGCGGAGCGATCCGCAGGCCCAGAGTTGGTTTGAAGTGGGCCCGGGCCGGGATCCCCTGGCGGTGGCCGATGCACTGGGACGCCCGGTGGCGATCCTGCGCCTGGGGGGCCGCTTGCCCGACCAAGGTCCCGATCCAACGTTTTTCTACGGCTCTCCGCCCTTCGTACAATTTCCGCCGCCCGCAAGTTTTCAAGGAACACGATAGATCATGTTCTGGCGGATGGTCCTGATCGGACTGTGCGTGTTGATTCTGTGTTCCTGCCGGGCGCCGTCGCTGCCGGAAGGCGGCACGATCGCCACGCCGCCGGCGGCTTACGCCACGCTGCCGCCGCAAGCCTTCACCGGCAATCCCGGGGGACCGGTCCCCGTGCGCGGCCCACTGGGGCCTCCGGGCATGGAGTTGGGAGTACCGGTTCCCTACACGCCGACCGGCCCCTGGACTCCGCCGGGGATCAGCGGCCCCTGGCCGCGCGACGAGTACGTGTGCGACGGCGGCGACAGCGGCGTTACGCCCACGGCCGTCACCAAGGGCGATGTCCGCGGCCTGGAAATGGAAAACACCGTGGCCCGATTCGACACGCTCGACGGCCGCACGCTGGTCGAGCCGAGCAATCGTGTCTGTCTCTACGCCCCCAGATTCAACTCGGTCCGACAGGTCGTCAGCCTGGAGGAGAACGAGCAGGTGAAGCGGACGGGCGGATTGCACATGCCCGAGGGCCTCCGTGCGCCTGCCAGCCGCGAAGTGGTCGGCAACGCCAAGCAGAACCTGCAGGCCCAGCGCCAGATCGCCGCCTTGCCGGCGGAAAGCGTCCAGACCCGGCAGTGGGGCGGCGCGCTGTCCAGCCGCATCGGCCCGCAAGCGTTCCAGGACACCTTCCTGGCCTTCGAGAACGTAGCGGCCATTCGGCAGGGAGTGCTCGACGAGTCGGAGACGGCCTTCCTGGCTCGGGGCACCACGGCGGCCGTCGCCTGGACGAAGAACCAGGCGGCGCAGGTCATCCTGGACGAAAAAGCCGCGAAGATCGAGATCAGCGGCCAGAGACTGCAAACCGTCTATACGGTCGACGCCCCGCCCGCCAATCCCCGCCTGCGGCTGATCAAGGTTGCCTCCAGCCCCTTTGCCGAGCCGGGCGAAGACGTGGCCTTTACCATCCGCTTCGACAACGTCGGCAACCAGCCGATCGCCCGCGTGGCGATCCTCGACAGCCTGAGCACCCGCTTGGAATATGTGCCCGAGAGCGCCCAGTGCAGCGTGACGGCCAAGTTCTCCGCCCAGCCGAACGAAGGCGAATCGGTGGTGGTGCGGTGCGACTTGAGCGATCCTCTTCAGCCGGGCAAGGGCGGTGTTCTCCGCTTCCGCTGCCGCGTGCGGTAAGTTGCGCTGGGTGCCCAACGCAATCAAGATCGGCGATCGATGGCCAAGAAGAAATACAAGCAAAAGTCGGTTCGCGGTCGCATCGAAGCGTTCTTATTGGACCATGTTGGCGAAATCGTGACTCGGGAACAAATCCAAGAAGTTGCCGCCGATCCAGAATCGGGACGCGTTCCCGAAAACTGGCACCAACGGCTATCCGAGCTTCGTACCGACTACGGTTAAACCATTCAATCTTGGCGGGACACGAACGAGCTGAAAATATCGCAATATAGGCTGTTTTCGGCCAAGCGCAGAACCCATGCGGGCAGGCGTGTGCAAATCGCTCCCGAAACATGGGCGAAGGTCTTGGAACGGGCAAAGAATGCGTGCGAATGGTTCGAAGGCGGAGAGCCGTGCGGGCTGAAGGAAGGCGCGACAGACCCGATTGGTGGCGGAACCGTCCGGCTCACGCCTGACCACAAAACGCCGCATTCCCAGAATCCAAACCCGGATCCGAACGACGCCGATTCATGGCAAGCTCTTTGCGGGCGTCATCAGGTTATGAAAAAGAATTTCTGGGATCACGGCACGGGCAAACTGAATGTTTATGCAATCGTTCAGTGTGCCCCCGATCAAGTCAAACGGGAGATATATGACTTTCTACGCAAGTATTTCGGGGTTGACGACTAACGCCTAATCGCTTTTCTGTGACCTGCGTATATTCTTCCGAAATATCGCAGAGGACCACTTTGCGACCAGACCTTGCACAAACGGCCCCAGTCGTCCCGGATCCGCACATCGGGTCAAGCACAATATCACCGGGCTCTGTTGTCATCTGAATCAGGGGTTCGATTACTTTCTCGGGCTTCTGTGAAGGATGCCCGGTCTGCTCTCGCCTCCCAACGAAACCGATGTTCAATGGAACGTCGATCACACTTGGGGGCCCCGGCATGTATCGCAGTTTTCCTTCTCGTTGCTTTTCGAGTTGGGCGTGGTTCAGAAAGTGTTCCGGGTAAAGACGAGCAGATCGTTTTGAGAAGTGCAGGCAACTATATTGGGCTGAACGCCAGCCGCGAATAACTGACGGGCAATTCTTGTAATACCACGTAAGCCAAGCAACCAACGACAAGTCAGACGGGACACGGTTCAAGAGTCGCCATACGATCTCGGGAAAGCCCCATACGTATACATGGTCGCTCCATTTAGCGGCCAGCTCCACAACTTGCACCAACCAACCGTCATAATCGTCACGAACCCCACCGATCCCCTTGTTGTACCACGGGTCTAGCATGATTACCTTGACCGGGACGGCCCAGCCCTTGAGAGTTTCGAGAACGTCTTGGGGTGGAAGGATCGTAACCAACTCTCGTCGGTCTTCTGTCAGCGTCGGAGAGTCGAGCAGTTCTAGCTGCTGCGCTGCTCCGTTCCCGTTTCCATTAGCGGAATTCCTGGCTTTTTTCATTTGGGCATCCTTTGACTATGTTCCCAAACGGTATCACTTTCTTTCTTGAAAAAATTGACGCGATCTGCGTATCGAACCACGATATGGATTGCCCGTTCGCTCAATCGTGTCTGGTTCTTGCCCGATTCCCAGTCAATCGCCTGTTTTCGGCCCGGTATCGTTAGCATACCCGCTTCTCCAGGAAACGCCTAGCCGGAGGACCCCGGCTTGCCGTTCTACCGGCTGGGATGGGGCTGGTTCGCCGTCCAGAATGGGGCAGAGTCTCAGAAAAAGTTGTCACCTACTTCTTCGCTTGGCCGAGCAGTGCCCTGGCCTTGGTCGCCAACTCCTTGTTCTTCGTGGTCCGCAAGACCTGCTCCAGGGCCTCGGCGACCGCGGCCGGCTCGGCCGACGCCAACTTGCGCGCGACGGCCACGATCACCACGCCGGCGGCCTCCGAAACGGCCGGGTCGCGCAAATGCTCCTCGGCCAGCGCAAGTGAAGCCTTGGTGGGAATGCGCTGCAACACGTCCACCGCCAACCGCTTCTCCTCGTCCCGCTGCGCCAGGGCCAAGGCCTCGCGATACATGGCCATCCGCCCATCGGGCGGCAGGTTCAGCTGCCGCGCCAGCCGCAGATAACCGCGCAGGGCGCGGGTCTTCAGCCGCTCCGACGGCATGGTCTTGGCCAACGACAAGAGATCGGCGGCCGCATCGACCGTCATCCACTCGCCCAGCAGGCGGCAGCCGGCGTCCTGAAGCTCCGCATTGGCATCCCGGGCGGCGGCCGTCACGGCCGCAAGCGCGCGGGCCCCTCCCATGGCGCCCAAAATCTCCAGCAGGCGGCACTTCGCCGGCACCGGGGCCGCAGAAATCGCCGACACCAATTTCTCGGCACACGCTTCCCGGTCCGGCATGCGGAGACACGCCGTACTCAAGGCCGCCAGGGCGGCCTCGCCCTCTTGCGGCTTCCCGGACTGGACTGCGCGGGCGATCAACACCGGCAGGTTGTCCAAGGTGGCGACCTGCCCCAGGGCCGTCAAGGCGCAGCAGCGCGTCGACTCGTCGGCATCATCCGCCGCCTTGAGCAGGATGGAAACGGCGGCGGCCATCCGCCGCTGTCCGGCCGCCGCAATGAGCACCAAGCGCGGCTTTCCCGTGGCATCCGGCAAGCGGGCCGTGAGGTCGGCGTCGACCGCTTCGCCGGGCAGGGCGGCCAGGGCCTCGGCGGCGGCCTGAGCCAATTCCGCATCGGACTGGACCGCCGCTTCCAGCAGTGCGCCGACACAGGAGACGTTGCCCTGGCGACCCAAGGCACGCAGGGCCACCATCCGCACGTGGTTCGGACCGTTTTGGGCCGCCGCCAACAGCGCCGGCAGCGGGGCCTCGGCCCCGCGGTCGGCCAACGCCAACAGCAGCAGGCTCCGCCGCTCGGGCGCAGCCCGCTGCAACTCGGCCAACAGCACCTGCGTCACTTCCGCGCCCGGCAGTTCCCGGGCCACGCCCAGGCCGAGTGCAAAGCGGGCCTTGTCCGGCGAGTGCAGTTGCTCGGCCAGGAGTGGAATGCCGGCCGACTGCCGGGCGAGGATGGCCCCGCGCGTGGCCTCCAGCATTCGCTGCTGGGGCACAGTTGCCTGGCGAATCTGGTCGTACACCTTGGCGGCTGCCGCCGGTTCACCTTCGGCCAGCAGCTTGTCGGCGCACAGCAGGATGCCTTCGGCCGCGAGAGCCCGCGTAGCAGCCGGCGCGGCGGCCCACCATTGCTGGAGTTGCTCCAGCGCCAACTTCGTGCCGATATGTCCCAGGGCCACGGCGGCGGCCTCGACCACCTGGGCATCGCTGCTCTTGAGGCTTTCCGCCAGGCCGGCGACCGCCTCCGGGTCGCGGCGGACGCCGATCGAATTGATCACGCCGAGCAGGAGTCTGCCGTGCAGCCGGCCCCGCGCCTCGCGGAGGGCCGCCGCGGCGGACGGGTCGGGAATCGCCTCCAAGGCGATGCGGGCCCAGGAGGCCAACTCGGCGTTGTCGAGCAATTTCGCCAGCGGTCCCACGGCGCTCGCGCTGCCGTAGATTGCCAATTGCTTGCAGGTGCTCGCTTTTTGGGCCGGCGGCGCGTCGGACTCCAGCACGCTGATCAACTGCTGTTCCCGCGGCGCGGCAAACGTTTGCATTGCACCGAGCGTAATGGCCGCCAGGGCGACAGGGAGGTATCGGATCTTGAGCATGTTCATTCTCCAGGGATATCAGATTTCAAATTTGCGATTTGCGATTTGCGATTTGCGATTTCAGATTTGAGATTTCAGATCCCAAATGCCTACAACCGCCACGGTTCGCGCAGGGCTTCGGAGCGCAGGCGGTTGGCTTCCTCGTCGCCGACGAATTCATTCTTGCGGGGGTCGTAGGTCAACTTGCGATTGAGGAAGATGGCGATATTGGTCGCATGGCAGGCGATGTGCGAGTGGCAGGCGACCTCGGCGTTGGCCAGCGGCTTGCCGCGCGACTTCACGCAGTTGAGGAAATCGCGAATGTGATACGTGGCCGGATAGCCGCCGATCTCGGCCACCTTTCTGCCCGCCAGCAGGGCCGGCGAGCTGAGGATGAGCTTGCCGGAGTCGCCCGCCTCAACCCAACCGGTATCGCCCTCGAAGCGCACCGGGCACGAGCCCAGCGGCAGCCAGCCGTCGTTGCGCAAGACGAGCTTCACGCCGCTGGCGTAGCGGGCGGTGACCTGGCCGTTCTCGGGCGGGAAGTACTCGACCGGCTCGGTTCCGTCGGCGTCGGCGGCCCATTGGCACAGATCGACGCAATGCGAGCCCCATTCCAGCACGCCGCCGCCGACCATGCCGCCGCCCTTCTCGAAATTGAAACCGTCCAGCAGGGCGTGGTTGAACGGCCGCCAGGCCGCCGGCCCCAGGTACAGGTCCCAATCGACCTGCTCCTTGGGCGGCTCGGGCTCGGCCGCGGCCCAACCGCTGGAGGAAGTGCCCATGCCGGCGGGATGGGCGTAGACGGTCTCGAGCTTGCCGAGCTTCCCGCGCCGCGCCAGTTCCACGGCGAAGGCGAAGTGCGGCAGGTTCCGCCGTTGCGTGCCGGCCTGAAAAACCCGCGCCGTGCGGCGGAAAGTCTCGGCCAGGGCCAGGCTTTGGGCGATGTTCTTGGTACACGGTTTTTCGCAATACACGTCTTTGCCGGCCTTGGCCGCCAGGATCGCCGCCGTGCAGTGCCAGTTTGGGCCGGTGGCGATGAGCACGGCGTCGATATCGCTGCGGGCCAACAGTTCGTGGAGGTCGCGGTAGGTGGCGCAGTCGCTGTTGCCGTACTTGCCGTCGGCCATCTTCTTGACCGCTTGGCGGCGCGCGGCCTTCACGTCGCAAACGGCCACGAACTGCACGTCCGGCTGCTCGAAGAAGCAGCCCAGGTCGTAACCGCCGCGGTTGCCGATGCCGATGCCGCCCAGCACGATGCGTTCGCTGGGGGCCACCGCACCCTGCTTTCCCAGGGCCGTGGCGGGGATCAGTTGCGGCAGCGCCGCCAGGGCGCTGACGCCGGCTGTCGTTTTCAGGAATCGTCGTCGCGTGAGGCAGGTTTTTCGCTGCGACATAGCCGTCTCCTTTTGTGGAATTTGATGAAGGTAGGTAGGAAGGTGGGGCGGGAAACGTGGTTACTTGTCCATGTTGGACCAGCCGCGACCGAAAGTCAAGCGTTTTGGGATCGGCGAATTGTAGTCGGCACACGCCGTGTGCCGTCCCCCGCACACGGCGTGTGCGGGCTACATTGGACTTGCGCTGAGCCGCGCGGCGCGTGAGTAGCTACGCGGTCGTCAGGCACGGCGTGCCTGAGCTGCGACGACGACGCCGCCAGGCGTATCCGGCCAGGGCCACGGCCGCCGTGCCCAGCAGCGCAAGCGTTCCCGGCTCGGGCTGGGTCGCGGGCGGGAGATTCAGCGCGAAGACCGTGCGGAGTTGGAAATAACGTTGCTTGCCGAAGCCTACCCCGCGTTACTGGGCCGCACCCGTCTTGGGCTTGGCGGTCTTATCGCCCTTATCGCCGCCGCCGCCCTTGTCCTGGCCCGCTTGGAGCTTGTCGATGAAGTCCTGGGCGTCCTGTTGGGTCTTGCACTTCTTCACCAGCTTCACCAGCAGCCTGACCGGCTTTTCAGCGTTGGCATCCTTATTCTTCTTCGCGTCGGCGTAGTCCTTCATCTGCTTCTTGTAGTCGTCGGCCACGCGTTTCTTTTCGGCGGCAACGTCGCTGGTGGGAACGGCCTTGTAGTCGTCGCCGATCTTCAGGACCGTATACGACACGTCCGCTTTTCCAGACCGGGCGGGACTACGTGTTTGCGCCTGGGCTGGCGCGACGAGCATACCGATGCCCAACAAGGTTACCGCGAACATCGACCACATTACCAACTTGCTCATGGGAAGGCTCCAATAAGGCGGGATGGCGGCCCAGGCCAAGCTGTCGCCCTCCGACAACCCCCTGGCTGCTCCAGGACCTATTCTATGTCAAGTCACAAGCCGCCACAAGCATCTCGTGGCGCTACTGAGCCGAATGCGCTGTTCGCAAACTCCTGCGCCGCAAGGGTTGTGAAAGGGGCCGAAAAAGGCCTTACCCGCAAAACGGCCATTTTCCTCCGCGATTGGCCTTCCCGCCGCCCGATTTTTCG
>JBEKZQ010000019.1:0-24429 GCA_049509675.1 Thermoguttaceae bacterium
GCCGAGACCTCGATTCCGGCGAATGGGAATCCCGCGTTGCTGACCTGCTCCAGGAGCATGCCGGCGCCGTAGCCGATTTCGAAGAACCGTGCCTCCAGCCCTTGGCGCCGCTGACGCCGCAGCAGTTCCAACACGAGCCGCACGTGACGCGGGTGCAAGCCCATGACCAGCGGTGAATGCTGATGGTTCCGCATGGCCGCAAGGATTCTTGTCACGCTGTCGTACGCCTGGCGCGTTGCCTGGCTCCGTAAGGCCGACCCCTTCGGCAAGGCCAGGATTTGGGCAGCGAACCGGCGTTCCTGCGCCCACTGCAAGGCCAGCAACTCGTCTCGCGGCATCCCTTCCGGTCGTTGCACGGCACCGCCGGGGAGCAGGACTTTCCGGCCGGATGTCTGATCGGCCGGCGTTGCCGGCGCGGAAGACTGGGATTCCAAGGCGTTCGCCATGGTTATTCTGTTAGCGCTTATGGTCTGAAGATTGTAACGGATTTGAAAATGCGATTGGCAGCACGCTTCGTGCAAAGTGGGTGCCAAGCGGCGACTGGATCGGCCGCGAACGGGACCTTCGCATGGAACGCCGCAAGGGACGGACGTTTACGGCGCCCGCCGAGCGGTGGCTGGCCCGGCAAGGCATCGAGGGCAGTGTTGCCGAAAGTCAACAACGCGTGGTGTCGTGGCAACGTCGGCCATCGTCTTCATAGCACAACTGGAAAATCGCAGCAGCGTCTTGCATTCCTTGCTTCGTGACAAACACTTGATCATGCGGGTCATTGCGTTTTCCAGCCTTGAAGAATTAGCCCCGTACGCCGATTCCTGGGATCGACTTGCCGGCGGCGTGCCATTCCGTAGCTGGACATGGTCGACCTGCTGGTGGCGGCAGTACGGCGAGAACCGCGCAGACGCCGGCAGACTGCGATTGCTCGTGCTGGGAGTCTTCGACCCTTCAGACCGCCTGGTCGGCTTGGCCCCCTGGCACTTGCGGCGTACGCGCACGCAGGGCCGCGTCCTGCGTTGGCTCGGATCGGGTGAGGTCTGCTCGGACTATCTGAGCGTCCTTTGCATGCCTCCGGCCGAAGATGCGGTTGCGGCGGCCCTGGCCGATCACCTGGCAGGACCTCGCCGCAGCCGGGATTTCTCCTGGGACTTGCTGGAAATCAACGGCGTGGACGCCCGGGACCGGCCTGTCGCTCGGTTGGTCGAGGGCCTCGCTGAGCGCGGGTGCCTGGTCCATCGCGACACCGGCATGAACTGTTGGCGGATCGACCTGCCGCCCACCTTGGACGAATATCTCGGCATGTTGTCCAAGAATCATCGCAAGCAAGTACGCCGCTTCGAGCGCGACCTGTTCGAGTCCGGCCGGGTCGTCTTGCACGCCGCCCAGAATCGCGTTCAGCTTTCCGAAGGCACAGACCTCCTCGTGCATCTCCACCAGCAGCGATGGCGAAGCCTGGGCAAACCGGGATGCTTCACGTCGAAGCGTTTCGAAGCGTTCCACCGTGAAGTCATGCCGCTCATGCTGTCCAGCGGGCAACTCCAGTTGTACTGGCTCGAGATGGAAGGCCGGCGCATCGCGGTCGACTACCACTTGACCGGCGAAGGCGTCGGCTACGCTTACCAAGGCGGCATCGATCCGGCGGCGTTAGCCTATTCGCCCGGACGATTGATGACCCAGGCCGTGATCCGCCGGGCCATCGCACAAGGCGGAAAGGCACTGGACTATCTCCGCGGCGACGAACCCTACAAGGCGCAGTTCGGCGCCGTCCCGCGCCCCTCGCTTGCACTGCGGATCGTCCCCAATCAGTCAGTCTCCCGCTTGCGGCACGGCCTGTGGTTCGCTGGCAAAAGAGTCAGGGGATTGATGAAGTAAACCTCTGTTCGGACAAGGAGTCGAAAATGGCTGGATGTCGTAAGCGTCGCAGTCCCGGGGCCGTCCGCGTGCTATCCAACGCCGGATGGTTCGACGCGCGCCGGCTCGGCGGCCGGGCGACAGACGTTCGTCGCATCGCCGTGACCGATTTCTTGCGGACGCTTGGAAATGCCGTTCTTGCCCGGCCGTTCGACGTCGTGGTCATCAACAACGAAGCCCGGCAACTGCTGGCCTTCTGCCTGCTGAAGCTCTTGGTGCCTTGGGCGCAATGGCAAATCGTCTCCGTCGATCTGGTCGTGCAACGGCCGAGGAATTGGCGCCAACGGATCCGTCTCCGGGTCGCCCGCCTTCTCTTCCGGCAGGTCGAGCTTCTTCTTTTCTTCTTCAAAGACACCCGAGAACTGGAGAAGGTCTATGGCATCGATCGCCGCAAGATCCGCTATATTCCCTTCAAGATCAACAGCTACGATCGCGTGTTGTCCCATCCTGTCTCGGACGAAGGATTCATCCTATCCTGCGGGCAGTCGAAACGCGATTACGCCACCCTATGCCGGGCCATGGAGGGCTTGCCTTACACGGCCTATATCCTGGCCCCTCAGCCGCAAGCCGCCCGCAAACACGGCACGACCTTCGACTTTCAGTCGTTTCCGTCGAATGTCCGCTGGGTTACGGACGACGGGTCCGACGCGTCGTGGATCGACTGGATCGCGCGAAGCCGATGCCTGGTCCTGCCAATCCTGCCCGACACACTGGCCGCGTCGGGCATTTCAACCTACCTGCTGGCGATGGCGCTAGGCAAGTGCGTCGTGATCACCGACAGCCCGGCGACAACCCGGCTCGTGGACTCCGGCGAGGCGGTGATCGTGCCGCCCGCCAACCCCGACGCGCTCCGCACGGCGCTAGCGAAGGTCATGGAAGACTTCGAGTATCGCGAACGGGTGGCCGCCGCAGGACATGCCTACGCGATCGAACTGAAGGACGAGAACCGCCTGGCGGCCGACATCACGGCCGAAGTACAGCGGATGCTTGCAGGCTGCCGGGACCTGATCGCCGAGAGTCATACGGCAAACAGCGGAGTTCGCCAGGAATTGACAACACCCGCTGCGAGCCATGCAGAACCCTCCGAGGCAGAGGAGCTGACTTCCGGCCGAAGCGTCGCAAACCACCATTTCTAACGATTGTAGCAACGGCGGCCGGCCTGCCGTGCCGCCGCGACCCGGTGCGGACAGTCGATGCGGCGCCCGGCTCTTCATGCGTCGTAAACTATTACGGTGGGTCTTGGGATCGGCAAATTTCCGCTGTCTCTTGCCATGGAAATGATTATTGTCATTGCCGGCCTCGCGGCCGTTTGCTGGGGTGCGGTCATCTTCCTTCGCGGCGGACTGCTGGCCGGCGCCCTGACCGTGCTGTTGGCCGGCATTTGCTGCGGATATGAGGTGTTCCATGCGGCCGTGGGACCACTGACCGTCACCACCGATCGCATCCTGTGGTGCATCCTGATCGCTCAATATGCGGTCTGGCGACGCCTGGGGCGGTTTGAGGCGAAGCCGCCGGGAAAAGAGCAGGCCGTAATGGCGGCGCTGATCGGCGTTCTGTTGGTTAGCATGCTCGGGCATGACTGGCAAGCACATCACTTCATGCCGCTGGCTCGGTTGGTGTTCTACTATCTGATGCCGGCGGGGATGTACTGGGTTGCCTGGCAAATGCCGCTCACGGAGCGCGGCATGCGAAACATGTTTGCCGGCCTGGCCCTGTTGGGCGTGTATCTAGCGCTGACCGCGATCGCCGAAAGATTCGCCTTCAGCGGCCTGGTCTTCCCGCAGTATATCGCCTCGCCGGCCACGCCGGAGTTCTTGGGCCGCGCCCGCGGCCCGCTGTTGAACCCGTCGGCCGAGGGCATCCTGCTGGGACTTTGTCTGGGCGGGGCGCTGATGAGTTGGCCGGGCATGAACCGCTGGGGCAGGCTCGGGCTGGTCGGATTGGCCGCCCTCATGATGACGGGCATCTATTGCACGCTCACGCGCAGCGCATGGATGGGTGGCATGGCCGGAATGTTGCTCGTGGTGCTCTTGGGCGCGCCGCGCCGCTGGCGCGGCCGACTGTTGGCCGGCGCATTGGTCCTCGCCGCGGCCGTACTGGCAACGTCCTGGCAACAAATTCTGGAGTTCAAGCGGGACCGCAATCTAAGCGCGGCGGAAACCGCCGAGTCGGTTCGGCTGCGACCGATCCTCGCGGCAGCCGCCTGGAAAATGTTCCTCGATCGGCCTATCTCCGGTTGTGGTTTCGGGCAATACGACCGCCAGTTGCCGAACTACCTGGGCGACCGCACGCTCGACGTGCCGCTGGAAAAGGCGCGGAAATACGTGCAGCACAACGTCTGGCTGTCGCTGCTGACGGAAACCGGGCTGACGGGCGCCACGCTGTTCGTGTTGCTGACGATTGTCTGGATCCACAATGCCTGGGGATTGTGGACGTCCGACGCGCCTTTGTGGGCGAGGCAGCAAGGCTTGCTGCTCCTGGTGTTATTGGCCAATTACTTCTCGAACGGGATGTTCCAGGACGTTTCCATCATGCCCATGATCCACATGGTCGTGTTCTTCCTGGCGGGCCTGACCGCGAATCTCCACTGGCGCATGCGCAGGGGGTTCTGGGAATACCAATCCCGTACGCGGGCCGCCCAATTCCAGGCGCTCGCGGGGCATCCTGCCGACCTGGTGGCGACATGAGCAGCGTGTGTCTTCCATCACCGGCGGCGGAGAGGAAGCGTGCCGCGGTTGCGGTCCCATCGCATTGGGCGGGGCTCGACGCGGCCCGTTGGATCGCGGCCTACGCCATTGTGGCGTTGCACGCGCTGCGCTCGCCGGCGTTGGAACCGTGGCGCGTGCTGACCCGCTTTGCGGTGCCGTTCTTCGTGGCGGCCTGCGTGCTGCTGGTGCTGGAAGGGGTGCGGCGGCATCCGCAACGGACCGTGGCCCAATACGCCCGCGGCCGCTTCGTGCGGATCTACTTGCCCTTTCTTGCCTGGAGCGCCGTTTACCTGGCCTTCAAAATGGTCAAAGGAAGACTGCTGCCGGAGCAACCCAACGACTATCCCGGCTGGAACATCCTGTGGATGGGGGCGTTCTATCATCTGTGGTTCATGCCGTTCATTCTGGTCGTCAGCCTGCTGGCCTGCCTAGTCGGCAAGGCGACGGCCGGCGACCAGCGGCGCCGTCGGGGCGCGGCGGCGCCAGCGGCCTTGGCGGGACTGCTGTTGGCCCTGCCGCCGGTGGCGACCGCGTTGGCACGGCACGGCGAATATGCGCAACTGGTGTTCGGGGCGGCGCCGGCCGCGCTGTTGGCGGTCGCCATCGGTTGCGCCTGCCGCCGGGGAGCACCCTGCCTCCCGCTTCCCCTGGCGGTCCTTTTCTTTGCCGCGAGCCTGCTGTCGTTGTGGATTTTCGGTCGCGGCGTACTGCTGGAGAACGTGGCCGGCGTGAGCCTGTTGCTGCTGGCCTTGCGACCGGCGGCCGAAGAAAAGGGGATAAGTCCAATTTTTGCGACCTTTCTGCACCGCGTGGCGCAACTGCCGCCGCTGGCCTATGGCATCTACCTGTCCCACCTGTTGCCGATCAAGGTCTGCGAGGCATGCGCTGCGAAACTGCACCTTCCGGTTGACGGAAAGCTGGACCTGGCCGTCTTTCTGATCTCGGTGGTGGCGAGCACGGCGCTGGCCTGGGGACTGTACAAGCTGCGGCCCCTGCGCTGGTTGGTGGCCTGAGCAATCGCGCTCGGTGCCACTGAGTCGGACAGTGCTTCCGTAGCGTTGACTTGGCCGGAAACAGCCGACCGGCCGGGTCGAACGCAAAAGACACTGGCAAAGCGGCACCCGGCGGCCGGCAAACCGCCGGCTACTGCCTGCCGTTGTCCATTCCTCTTGCCTTTGCGTTGCAACAATGAACAATTGGCGTATACGGATCGTATGCCTGTTATCGAGTGCTGAGAGAATCGTGAGCGGAAGAACACTTTTGACCCGAACCGCCGTTGCCGCGATCCTGGGCGCGGCCCTGGTGATCTGTTGCTACTATTTCGTGGACCGGCCCGTGGCCTGGTTCTTTCACCAGCACTCTTCGCCGGAACACCGCTTCTGGTTCTGGGCGCCGCGGCTGTCGAATTGGCTGAAGGGCGGCGCCGCGCCGGCCTTGATGCTGGTGCTGCTGTGGTGCCTTTGGCGGCCCGGCGGACGGATGCAGACCGTGCTCCTGGCCCTGTCGGCCAGCCTGGTCGTCACGACCGGGCTGAAGATAGTGTTGAAATGGACTTGTGGCCGCTACTGGCCCGAGCCGTGGCACGAGGGCTATCCCTCGTTGATCAGCAATGGGGCCTACGGTTTTCATCCCTTCCAGCGGGGCGCAGCGTACGGAGCGTTCCCCTCCGGCCACGCTTCGCTGGTATGCTGCTGCCTATCGGTGCTGTGGCTCGCCTATCCGCGCGGGCGATGGTTCTACGCCCTGGCCTGCGCGCTCGTGTGCGCGCTGTTGGTGGCCATGAATTATCACTTCGTCGGCGACGTCGTGGCCGGTGTGCTGCTAGGCACGATCACGGGCGTGTACATGGCATACTTGTTTCGTCTTCAACCGCCGCGGGGGCCGGGCCCAGATCCTGCGCATACCGGCACAGCGGCACGAGCCGGTAGTGGTTCGCCAGGCAATCGATGATTTGGGCCATCAGCGCTAATTTGCGGTCCAAGGGCATGCGTGCCGCGGGAAAGAAGTCCAGCCCCGTGCGGTCCTCCGCGCCCAGGAAGTCCAGCGGGTGCAGCAGCATCGAGGGCCGCACGCCCGCCACACGGCACAACGCCAGCGCCGCCAGGAAATACGTGCGCGCCAGCGGCCGCGAGTACTGGCTCAGATAGAGCAAGTAGCTGGCGTGGATCGGCAGCCGCGTGACAGGCATGGTGGTCACCGGGATCTCGAGGATCTTTCCCTCGGGCACCTGTTTCCAATGCGGCTTCAAGGGTTGAAAGCCGTCGCAGAGCGTGCCGAAAAGCTGCTGCCGCGCGGCACGCTCCTCTTTGTCGAGCCGGGAGCCCAGGAAGTAATAGGCGCGGGCCAGAGGACCGATGAACGTGGGGAACAGGGAGGCATCGTATTGATAACCATGGCGGACCAGCGCGCCGAGCACGGCCGGCGTCACGCTGAAGCCCGGGCCGCGGAAGCCGACACACTTCGCGCCCGTCACGCGCCGGACGAGCTGCTGCGTTTCGGCAATCTCAAACTCCAGTTGTTCGTCGCTGTAGCGGTGCAGCCAGGGCTCGTGATGATAGGAATGATTGCCGATCTCATGCCCGGCCTCGGCGATGGCCCTCAGCGCGGCGTGGTTCTTCTCCTGGGCCGCGTCCCAGCCGACCACGAAGAACGTCAACTTGAGGTCGCGGCAGCGGAAGAATTCCAGCACCCGCGGGACGACCACGTCCAGGTAGCTGGGAAGTTCCTTCCAGGCCGGCTGCCCGTAGGTCTTCATGTACGACCATTGATTGTCGAGGTCCAACGAGATGCCGGCGATTGGTTTGGTCATGGGGTCTCCAAGCCGGGCCCAACCCGCTTAAGAGCCGTCAAGAAATAACGCGTGCGTTAGGCTGTAGGACGGATTGCTAATCCGTCCGGTTTCCAGGGACGGATTGGCAATCCGTCCTACGGTAATCGAGCAACTCATTCTCTTACAGCGAGTTAGTCGCTGCAAAACAATAAGCTGCCGGAATTGTATCCGGCACACGACCATGCTGCGCATGGTGCCCGGTGCCGCCTGCATTGGGATCCGGCAACTTGTCTGACAGCGTCTCAGTTTTCCCGCTGGACGTTTCGTGCGGATCTGCCGAGGCGGGCGTCGCGGGAAGCAGGAGCCCGTCGAGCGCCTCCTTCGCCAGGCGGACCGTCTCGTTGACGTTGAACGTGCCATGGACGATCCGGGCGCCGTTGAGGACGAACACGCCGGGCAGCGACGTCCGCACGGGCGGCAGGTGTTGGGAGTAGTTGATCGTCGGCACGGCCATCAGGGCGCGCACCCGCGATACGCGAAACGCCTGGACCTGGCGGCGCGAGAAGGCCGGGTACATCCGCTCCAGCGCCGCCAGGAACTGCTCCTGGATCGCGGCGTCCGATTGCTCGAACAGCGGGTCGTCCGGCGACACGTACTTGGGCAGATACAGCAGCGTGCGGCCTCCGAACGTGCGGCGATCGACCAGGGCCGTGGTTTCGATCACGCCGGTGAACGGCACCCAGTCGTCGGTGATGTTGGTGACGTAATAGCCGGCCAGCGGCTGTTCGCACAACAACGAGGCACAGACGATTCCCTGGTACTGGACGGCGGCGTGCAGTTGCTTCTCGGCGGGCGCCAGGTCGGGGCACATCCGCAGCACCAGCGGGGCCGCGACGGTGAGCACCACGCGATCGAAAGGCTCGCGCCGGCCCTCCGGAGTGTAGACAAACGCCGTGCCGCCCGGCGCGGATTGCACGCGCTGGACCGCCTGGCCCAGCCGCAGTTCGACGCCCTCGGCGACGAGTTTGGCGGTGAAGCGATCCGAGATCCGCGCGTAACCGCCCGGCACGTAGCCGAAGACTTCCTTCTTCAAACCGCTGCGGCGGGCGGCGTACAGCCGGGCGATCGTGGCCCAAATGAAGGCCGCCGAGGTCTTGCGATAGTTCTCGCCCAGCTTGGCCCGCAACAGCGGAAGCCAAAGTTTCTCCACGGTGCGCCGGCCGGAGCAGCGCTGGAGCCACTGCAGGACGGGGATCGCCTCGAGCCGCCGCCAGTTGGTGATTTTCGAGCCGTACCAGATGGTCCAGGCAAGCCGCAGGCGGTCCAGCATGCCCAGCGGAGGAAATCGCAAGAACTCCATCGCATTGGACACGCTGTAGAGATTTCCGTCGGCATAGAACCCGGTCTTGGTCTGGACCCAGTCGATCTCGCGCTCGAGGTCCAACTCGGCCAGCAGGCCGCGGAGGTGCGCGTCGGAGGCCAGGATGACGTGGTAGTGGCGGTCCCAGGCGACGTCGCCGAGTTGCCAGGCGTCGGCCAAGCCGCCCAGGTGCCCTGCGGCCTCGAAGAGCGTTACGCGGCGTCCGCGGCGGGCCAGTCCGTGCGCCAGCGCCATGCCCAGCATTCCTCCGCCGATGATCGCCCAACGCTCGGGTCGATTGGCCATCAGATGCTCTTTCCCTGGGGCGGGCGCAATTCCTCCACCGTGCGATCGCACACGGCGTAGCTCAGCCCACAGGCCGCACAAACGATTGTCCCGAGATCGGTGGGCCCCTGCTCAGCGAACCGCGCCAGCACGTGGCCGCAACGGCAGACGCAACCCACGGACCGCGCCGGCTGGCCGATCGCCAGGTGGAAGTCGGGAATCGACCTGGTCACCAACGCGCCCATGCCCACCATGGCAAAGCGACCGATGACCAGATCGCAGCCGATGGTCGAGTGCGCGCCGATGGTCGCTCCCTCGCGGACCAGCGTGGGAAGCGTCTCCTCGTCAGGTTCCGAGGGGCGGAGGCGGCGAAGGTCGACCGTGGCCGCCCGCGGAAAGCGGTCGTTGGTGAACACGGTGCCGGCGCTGATCATCACGCCGTCTTCCACGGTGACGGCGTTGCAGATGTAGACGAAGGCGTTGATCTTGACGCGATTGCCGATGCGCACGTCGTAGGCGATGTAGGTCTTTTCGCCCACGATGCAGTCCTGCCCGATGCGCGCGCCGTGCCGGATGTGGACGCAGTCCCACACGGACGTTCCCGGGCCCAAGGTCACGTCTTCTTCGATGATGGCGGTGGGATGGATGCGGGTGGTCATACGTGCAGCGGCGGCGCCGGCCCTCCGTTGCGGCCGGCTGCGACCGGCGGCAGCGTCTGCCGGAAGCGCGTGCTGACCGGCCGCCAGCGGGTGCCGCGCATGGCCTCGTAGGCCGCCTCCACGGCTTCCACCGAGGCGATGGCGTCGTGGGGCGTGATCCGCAGCGGCTGCCGGCCCTGGATCGCGCCCAGGAAGTTCAACAATTGGTTGCGGAAAGCGGCCACCTTGTCATAGCCCTTGCCGAACACCGTCCACTGCGGATCGCCGACGCGACGGTACTTCGATTCCTTCCAGCCCACGTGCAAGGTGCCCTGCGCGCCGTAAATGCTGATGTAGTAAGGCTGGTCCTTGCTGATGCTCCAGGAAAGGTCGATCGTGCCGACGACGCCCTCCGCGGTCCGCACGAACAGGCATACCGTGTCCTCGACGGGCAGGTTCTGATGGCGGCGGGCCTCGACAACCTGCAGATCGGAGAGCGGACCGAGGAAATAGCGCAGGATGTCCAGCGAGTGCGTGCCGTTGTCGATGAGCACGCCGCCGCCGCTGATCGCCGGGTCGGAGTTCCAGCGCTTCGACATGTCGACGCGCCCGGTGAACTGGTTCTCGAAGAGCATGACTTGCCCGAGCACGCCCGAATCGATCATCGCCTTGGCGGCAATCACGTCGTCGACGAAGCGGAACTTCGAGGCCATGGTGAACCGCACGTCCGCTCCCTCGGCCGCATCGACCATCTCCCGGGCGCTGCCGGAATCGATGGCCAAGGGCTTCTCGCACAACACGTGAACGCCGCGGTGCAGCAACCAGGTGCAGATCTCCAAGTGCGTCGAGGGCGGCGTACAGACCACCGCGGCCTTGAAGTCCGACGCCGCCAACATCTCCTGGTACGAGCGGAACGCCGCGCAGCCCAGGCCGGCCGCCAGGGTCTGGGCACATTCCAGCCGGGTATCGGCCACGCCGACCACGCGGATCCCTTCGCATTGGGCAAATGCGCAGGCATACGTCTGGGCGATGGCGCCGGCGCCAATCAGCGCGAACTCCGTAGGCACGGATGTAGTCATCGTTCATTTCTCCCGGGTGCGTGAAAGTGGATTGTGTCAGCGGCCGGACTTCGGGCCCAAAGCGCCCTGTGCCGCGGCCTCCTGAATGGCTTGGGCCACATACGCCACATGTTCTTCCGTATATCGTTCGTTCCAGGGCAAGACGACAATCTCGTCCAACGCCCGGCGCGTGCCGCAGAAACGTTCGGGGCGGTAGTCCAGGGCCTCGGGCCGGGCCAGCGTGAAGGGCCAGCGGCTCGTGCCGAAGGTGCGCTGTTCGCGGAAGATCTGGCATTGGAAGGCCGGCTTCTGGATGTAGCGCGGGGCGCAGGCAATGCCGCGCTCCTTCAAGGCGGCCCCAAAAGAGACGGCCGTCAAGGGACCGTCCTGCGCCACCCGCAGCCCGTAGCGCCAATAGACGTGCTCGGCGCCCGCGTCGACCTGCGGCGGCAGGACGCCGGGCGCGTCGGCGATGCGCTCGGTCAGCGCGTTGGCCAGGCCGATCCGCCGCCGCACGATGTCCGGTAATTTGGCCAACTGCGCCAGGGCCACGGCCCCTTGGAGTTCGCTCATGCGGTAATTCAAGGCCAGGAAGTAATGATCGGGCTTGGGATCGCCGTACCCCCAGGCCTTGTTGATGAACAGGTACATGCGGCGGGCCAGTTCCGGCGAGTTGGTCGTCACCAGTCCGCCTTCGCCGGTGGTAATATGCTTGCCTTGCTGCAGGCTGAAGCAAGCGATGTCGCCGAACGTGCCCACGTAAGAGTCGTTGCGACGCGCCAGGAACGCCTGGGCGCAGTCCTCAATCACCGGGATGCCCCGCGAGCGGGCCAGGGTCATGATCGCCGGCATGTCGCACGGGCTGCCGAAGAGGTGCGTGACGATGATGGCCCGCGTGCGACGGCTGAGAACCGCGCGGATCGTGTCCGCCGTGACGTTGCACGTGGCCGGATCGACGTCGGCGAAGACCGGGATCGCCCCCTGGTACAAGATGGGCGTAATGGCGCCCATGTCGGTGATCGGGCTGGTGACGACCTCGTCGCCGGGCTCCGGGTCGATCGCGGCCACGGCCGTGTGGACCGCCGCCGTGCCGGAACTGGCGGCCGTGGCGTACTTCACGCCCAGCAACGCGGCAAATTGCCGTTCGAACTTGCGGGTGAACTCGCCTTTGGTGCAAGTCAGCGTGCCGCTGCGCAGGGCCTGCGTGACCATTTCGATCTCTTCGTCACCCAGCGTGCGGCCGCTGGCATCCTGATCGGACGGGAGCGCGAGGATTGTCGGTTCAGTGGCTGTCGGATTCATGTTAGCTCCTTGTGTGTTAGAGGACGGGGTAAATCGCCGGCGGACGCCGGGATGCCCACGGGCAGGGCGCGCGAGACGTCCCGCCGCCGTGCCGCAGCCAAGGGCTGCCGCGGGGCGCGGGCCGCGCGAAAGCGATCGCGAACCCGCGCCCGAAGGATCTCGGCGAGCAGCCCCAGGTGGCGGGCGATCACGGGCAGGAGCCGCAGTTTGGACGATCCGCTCCGCCGTGCCTCGAGCACGGCCGGCTCCTCGCACATCCGCGACCCGTTGCGGTCGAGCCGCCACAGCAGTTCCGGGATGCCGGCGAATCCGCCCCGCCTTAACTGCAACGCACACACCGCGCTGGGCCGGTAGACGCGCACGCAGCAGGTATAACAGGACAGTTTGTTGTGCAACAGCCGGCGGTAGAGCGCCGAGGCGGCCCGAGAAATGCCCACCCGCCAGGCCGGTATGTTGCACACGCCCCCGTGCGGATGATACGGGCTGGCCGTGACCAGGTCGACGCCCTCGCACAATCGCGGGATCATCCGCAGCAACAGCCGTGGCTGGTAGGTGCAATCGGCGTCGATGGAACAGAGCACGTCGGCCGATGCGCGGCGCAGGCCGGTCATGATGGCGGCGGCGATGCCGCGGTTGCGCGGATGCGACAGCAACAGGTAGTTCGGCCTTCCGCCGAACAGCGCCAGTGCCCGCTGCCGCGTGCCGTCGCTGCTGCCGTCGTCGACCAGGATGAATTCGATCGCGTAGCCTGGCGGCGCGGTCCGCGCCAGGCCCTCCAGCATTTCGGCCAAGCGGGGGAGGCTGTCCTCCTCGTTGTAAAGCGGCACCACCACGGCGACGCGCGTGTCGCCGGCGCCGCGCGACGGGGCTTGCCGTGCGGGCGCGTCAAACGGTGTCTTGAGTGTGTCCATTCAATAGGCCCCCTCGCGCAACAAGACCACGCGGACGGTCTTCAGCAGGATCCACAGATCGAGCCACAGCGACCAGTTCTCGACGTAATAGGCATCGAACGCCACCCGCTGCGGATAGGTCGTGTCGTTGCGTCCCGAAACCTGCCACAGGCCGGTGATGCCCGGTCGCACGCGGGCATAGCGGGGGAAGTCGTTCCCATAGCGGGAGATCTCATCGCGCACGATAGGCCGCGGGCCGACGAGACTCATGTCGCCCTTGAGCACGTTGAACAGTTGCGGCAACTCGTCCAGGCTGGTCCTGCGCAGGAACCTGCCGCAGCGCGTGACGCGCGGATCGTTCTTCAGCTTGTAGGAAGCCTGCCACTCGCGGCGCAGCCCCGGATTCTCGCGCAGGTAGCGATCCAGCACCTCGTCGGCGTTGAGCCGCATGGTGCGGAACTTCCAGGCGAAGAACTCGCGACCCCCCAGGCCGATGCGGCGCTGGGCAAACAGCAACGGCCCGGGGGAAGTCAGCTTGATCCACACCGCGATTACCATCATCAGCGGCATGTGCAGCACGAGCAACACGGCGGCCATCGCCAGATCGGCGGCGCGCTTCAGCCAGCGGGTTCCCGGCAGAAGGAGCTCATCGATCTCGTGCGCCGCGACCGCGCTGCCCACGTGGCGGGTGTCGGTCCAGAGCTGCCCGGCGGGCGAACTGCCCAGCACCATGCGGAGGCGGTGCGGCATGGCGACCGCGTGCGGGTTGTCGCCGCGCGCGGAGGACAGGTCTTGCCCGGTCACGACCGCCCAGTACGCGCCGTGGCGGGCCGCGATGTGCGCGGCCTCTTCGGGCACTCCTACGTACCAGTCCGGATCGGTTGTCTCGTCGGCCCATTGCTGTGCGCCGTCGGCGATGATGCCGACGGGCCGCAACAGGCAGCCTGGACGCGCCTGCAGTGCGGCGAAGGCGGCCGCTCCTTCATCGCCGCCGCCGAAGATAAGCGCCGGCTGCGTGAACAGCGCGAAACGCGCGGCGACCGCACGCGCCAGCAGCCGCGCCATGGGGACGATGCCCAGCGACAGCAGCGCCATGATCGAAAGCGCCGGCAGGACAGCCGGCTCCGGCCGCGCCCTCGCCAGCAGGGCGGCCATGAATGCCAGGTAGGTCAACAGCGCCGAGCGGACGCACGAGCGCAACTCGACGGCCGGGTGGAAGCAGATCGCCGGATAAAGCCCCAGGATGCCGCTCACGCCGGCAAAGCATGCGGCAAAGGCGGCGACCGTCGGCCAGGCCGCTGGGGCGCTTCCCCCGATCAGGACATGACCGAGCAACCCTGCCGCGGTCACGCCGAGAAGATCGGCCAGCAGCAAGGGCAAGGCAACGACACACTGCTTGGCAACGTAGCGGAAGCCGAGTTGCCCGGCCGGCGAAAGGGTCTCCGGCGCAAGTAGTCCGCGATTGTCGAAATGTGCCCGTCTCTCGGCAGGCAACGACGGAACATAGCGATCCAGGGTCGTTGGTTCTTGAGCCATCGTTTGCGGTTCTTGAGCCATGGACGTCGTTAACGAATGTTCGCGGCACGCTGGCTAGCAGGCCCTCGCGGCGCCGTGAGTTTCCGCTCCTTGAGGTTAGTTTCGATTTCCAATTCAACACGCATCGGGCCTCGATCGGCGGCAAGCGAAGCAAGCCGGCCACCGCTTTCGTTCAGGCCTTCGCATGTCAGTGTATATTGCCGGTCAAGGGCCGGCGGGTGAACGTCATGGCCACGCCCAACACAAAGGCGGCCAAGAGTACAAGACCATTTGCCGCGCAGAACAAGTCCCGCAGGTGCCAGCTCCAACTTCCCGGCGCGTCGGCGCCGGGCAGCCATCGCGGCAAGAGGTCCGTGAACAGTTGCGTACATGAGACATTGACCATCGGGAAAAACAGGAGTCCGAAGAACAGCCAGCGCGCCGGCGGCGGCAGCGATCGCCGCGAATCCTCTCTTCCCGCGGCAACGGCCAACAGCGGAGCGGCCAGCAGAAGCCCGTCGTACAGCAAGTGATATACGGTCGCGAGGATAGCCAGCGAGATCAGCAGCAGGCTGAAATCGGCGGCCCGATCTCCGCCCGCGTTCGCCAGTTTTCTCACGGCCACCGCCGCGGCGGAAAGCCCGATGAGCGGGACCAGGAGGCTGATCGCCGGATGCTCGGCCTCGCTCAGGTGCAACATCCGGCACAGCACGAAAACGGCATCCAGCCGCCAGCGACTGCTACTCGGATCCACGGTGGTATCTGCATAAAGCGCCCGCTGATTGGAGACGGCGATCTGCCAGAAGTGGGCGATTCCGCCTTCGTGGGCCAGGATTACGGCCAGCGGAAGCAGGGCGCCCAGCAGACCCACGGCCATTCCCACGGCCACCGCCCGGTAGTCTTTGCGCGCCAGCATGAGGATCGCCAGCGGCACGCCGAAGGTGGGCTTCAGGGTGGTCAGGGCCAGGCCCAGTCCGGCCCAATTCGGCCGGGTCTTGGCGCATGAGAGCGCGACCAACACCCCCAACACCATGGGCAGCGCGACCTGTCCGGCGTTGAAATTAGCACGACCCGGCTGGCTCACCAGGAGCAGCGAGGCCAGCAGCAGCGTTGCCGCGGGTTGCGGCCGGGCACGGCACAGGCGCAACGCAAAGTAGGCCAGCGCGATCAGCAAGGCGAGGTTGAACAGTACATAGGCCACTTGGCTCGCGTCGAATCTCAGCAGGGCGTAAGGCAGGTGCAGCAACAGCGCCAAGGGCGAATACAGCGGGAAGGTGTTGCCGACGGGGTACGTCGCCATGTACTTTTCCACGTCGTAGGGATCGTTGCCCTCCAGGAACGCCTTGGCCGGAAAGTAAACGGCGTCGCGGAAATCCGCCAGTCCCCAATAGTCCAGCGCGGTTTCGCCGGGCGAAGCCGCGTGCGAGGCAAGACGCACCGTCAGGCCGCCGCACAGCAGCGCGAACAGGCCCGCCGCCGCAACCGTCGCGACCATGCGCCGACGCACGGCGTGCGGCGGCGCGTTGGTGGCGGGCGACATGATGTCGCAGCGGTATTGCGGGATCGTGTTCATCAAGGGCTGCGTCTCAGGATCGAACTCGCTCGCCACGGCGCACCGGCAGCTTCACCGGCGGCGGATCGCGGTGGAATCGCTCGACGGGGACATCCAGGACCTGCACGGCCGAGGCGGTTTTCGGCCGGCGAATGCCGACCAACGCCGCCGCACACAGCGCCAGAACGGCCGCCGTGGGCAGGTCGGTGCGCGGGTTGGGCCGCACCGGCGTCACGGCAAACGTCGGCTGCTGCGCCACGTTGATGTTGGAGATTTTTCCCAACTCCATGGCGGCGTCGGCACGCACTTGCTCGTGACTCCGCGCGTAAGTGCGGAACTGGTCCTCGGCAAGGGCCACCGAGCGCTCCAATTCGGCCAACTGCGTCTGCTGTTGGGCCAGCAGGCCGGCCTGCTTCTGTGCCTGCGCCAACTGTTCGTCCAACTTTTTCGACCTCAGGTCCAAGGTGCTGGCCGCCACCTGTTGCTGGCTCAATCGGGCCGCCAACAAGTCATACACCGCGTTCATCGCCTGGCGAACTTGCGTCTGCTGGGGTTCGCGGGCCAGCGTATCGCGGGCCTGGTTGATCTGGTTGTCGATCTGCTGCACGAAGAAGGTGTCGAGTTGATACTTGGTGCGCAGTTCCTTTTCTTTCAATTCCAAGGCGTACAACTGTCCGCGCATGCCGTCCTTGGCCGTGTTAGGTTGCCCCGTGGTTTGTTCGACGACGACCATGCGCGGCGTGTCGGCCAGCATGTTCTGACAAACGGCGACCTCTGCCCGCGCGCTGGTGAGCGACACGTCCGTGGAGCGCCGGTCCTGGTTGATGGCCGCGATCTGCTCCTGGCAGATCCTTTGCTGCAGGGCGAAATCCACCAGCCCGGTCGTGATGCGGTAGTTCCGCAGTGCTTCTTCGGCCGAGCGCAACGCGCGGCGCGATTGCTCCACCTGTTCGCCGAAGAACTTGTCCGAGCCCTCGGTCTGCTTGGTGCGCAAATGCTTGTCCTGGGCCGCCTTGATCATCGCCTGCAAAACGTCGCGCGCCAGATCCGGACTGCTGGCGTCGCAACGAAGCGAAATAATGCTCGATGTCTTGGTGGCCGCAACGCGCAGTAGATCGTGGAGCCTTTCCATGGCGTCTTCCTCGCGGCTGTAGCAGTGGAACGGGTTGAGGTGGAATTGGTTCAGGAAGGACAGACGGCCGTCCAGGTCGGGGCCGGCCGACTCGGCGGGACCGAGAATCCGGTCCGAGCCGATGTCCGCCACAACCTGCTGCCGCAAGTCCTGGCTGGTGAGCAGGTCTACGATGCTATTGATTTCAAACACGCGGGGATCGCTCGTGGTGCCAAATTGCCCGGTCGCCGTCATGGGGTCCACAGCCGCCGTTTCACGGCCCAGCCGAATGTAAAGCTTGGCCTCCGAGCGGTACTTGGGCGATCGCATCGCGGTGAACGCGCAGACGCCCGCGAAGGTCGCCGCAAACGCGATCAGGGCCAGCGGCCAGCGTCGTTTCAAACTGTATGCAAATGATTGTCGTGCCATCATTACTCCTCCACTTAGAAATGATTGTACACTCGTTTCGGGCGGTTTGCAAGCAAAGTATATGGGGCAGCTTGCTGCCGACAATCCGCAGTCATCGTCCGCGGTGCCACGGCCAAGGTGTCCGGGCGCGACGTCCGTTAACCCTCGTGAGAGTGGGTATGTTGCACACTTGGCAAGGATGTGCAATGCAACCTAAAGCTATTGCCGGTCGTTCATTAGCGGCCGGCACGCCCCAAGGGCGGCTCACATGGCATGTGTCGGCCGCCCCCGCCGCGGAGCCTCGTGATGAGAAAGTTATGATCGCCAAGACTGGACATTTTGGCGACGGCGTATAAGTATAGGTAGATCGTTAACCACCTGCGGTTTATTGGTGTTCAGCAAAGTAATGCAACGGCGGGCGCGTTTTTTCCCCGCAAGACCGGCCTCCCGTTGCTCGGCCTCGTTGCATTACTATTCTGAGGCTCAATCGCAACCGGACCAAGGCCACCGACCACCAGCCACCCATCCATGAGAACCGTTTCTGTGCAAGAACGTCTCCGGCACGGCGCCGTTTGGGTCATTGCCGGCCGGGCCGCCGGAGTGGGGCTTAACGTCGCGGCCAACGTGGCCCTGGCCCGAGCCATGACCACTGAGCATTTCGGCGCATTCGCCTTGGTCACCAGCTTCATGGCGATGGCCGCTATCTTCGCCATGCTTGGTTTCGATCAGGCGGTGGTGCGGCTGATCTCGGAGTACCTGGCGCACGATCGGCTGGGCTCGTCGCTGCGTACGGTGCGCATTATTTACAGACTGGTCCTGCTGCTGTCTTGCGTGGTGGCGGCTGCGACCGTGGCGGCGCTGATCCTGTACGATCACCGCTATGGGGCGGGACTGACGCAGGTTATCCGGCCGGCCCTGCTCTGTCTGTCGCTGGCGATCGGCATTACCGGTCTGGCCATGACGCAGATCACGGCAGAATCGCTGCGCGGCTTGCACGAACTTCGCTGGGCGAGTCTGCTCTCGGGCGGACAGTTGGGCGGCCCGATCGGCGTGGGTCTTTTTCTGCTCTTTTTCGCCGCCGCAATGCTCTTCTTTCCGCCCACGTGCGAGGTGGCCGTCCTGACGTTGGCCGCCGGGGTCGTCGTCACCTGCGTGATCGGCGGGCTTTTCCTGAGACGGACCTGTCGGCAGATCTCCCAAGGTTCGGCGGCGCACTCCCGGGAGTACGCGCCGACGTTTCGTTTCGTGCTGAGCGTGGGCGCCCCGCTGATGTTCGTGCAGTTGTTGGCCTTTGTCATTGCCCAGGCCGACATCTGGATCGTCTGGAGGTTCTGCCGGCTGGAGGATGTGGGATTGTACCGTGCGGCCGGGCGCTTGCTGCTGCTGGCCGCCATGCCCGTGCAAGTTGCCATGATGACCGTCATCGCCACGATCCCCGATCTCTCGGCGCGGGGCAAGATTGCGGAACTCCAGCGCGTCATGCGCTGGACGACGAACTTGACTGCGGCGGTTGCTTTGCCCGTGCTGGCCGTGCTGTTGTTGGCCCCGGCCACGATCTTGCAAATCGTCTTTGGCGCCCCCTATCGCGCGGCGGCCGGTCCGCTGATGATTCTGTGCCTGGGGTATGTGCCGCTGATCGTGTTGGGGAACCCGATCCACGTGCTCACGATGACCGGCCGCAACCGGGCGGCCCTGTCGGTGAACCTCATCAGCGTACTGGTGTTGCTGGGCGGTGCGTTCCTGGGCGGCCGCTGGTTCGGCATCGCCGGCGTGGCGGCCGCCGCCAGTGCCAGCCTCGGCTTTCAGAACATCGCCGCCTGGGTGCTGGCCAAGCGGCTGGCGGGCGTCTGGACGCACCTGGGCTGGGTGCGGCGCGCGGAGCCGCCGGCGGAGGCCGTTCGTGGTTCAACCGTGGCTGTCCCTGCGTCTGAGAGTCAGTCGCGATTCCAGGGGGACTGGTCCATTTCCTGGCGGGAAATCGATCCTGCTGCGCAGACTCAGGCCGAGAACATGGGCCCCGTACCCTCCGAGTCGCTCTCCGAGTCCGGCGAGGGCGTCGGTTTTGCGGGTGATGCCGCGGGCGCGGCGAGAATCGGCACGGTTCCCTGGGAACGATTGCCGGCCGATGAAGCGGCGGGCGCCAATGCAGCGGTGCTCACAGCCCGGCTGCCCGCCGCCTCGTCGAAGAAGCCGATCATTCTGACCCGGCTCTGGTGGCTCGATCCGTTCGTGATCTTTTCCACGATGTCGGGGTTCACTCTGCTCGCCGCGTGCGCCATTCCCGATCACGTTTACATGTACCACAACACGCCGAAGTACGTCAACTGGTCGCACGTTTCGCTGGCGGTTGTGGCCTTCCTCACGTTCCTGGTTGGCTGCCGGGTAGCCACCGCGCGGCCGGGAGGCGGCGTGGCGGCCATGCAACCCAGTTGGGACACCGACTTGCGCCGCTGGTTCTACCTGAGTTGCGGACTGACCGGCATCGGCTACCTGTGCTGGTTGATCTTTGCCGTTAGAAACGGATTTACCGCCAGCCTCTTGGCCGACATGCTTTGGAACCCCGACGTGGGACTGTCCGACTACATCAAGTCGGAGGTCTTCGCCACCGTACCGGGCGTTACGACCTTTACGCAGTTCGCCCCCGCGGCTGTGCTGTTGGGCACCTGGCTGGCGTTGCGGCGCGTGCCCTGGGTTCTGGCGCCGTTGCTGGTGGTCCTGGTAACGACGGCGGGCCGGGCTTTCTTCCTCAGCGAGCGATTGGCCTTGCTGGAGGTCGCGCTGCCGTGCATCATCCTGGCGGTGCGGGCGCGCCTGTTGGGCTGCCCCATTTCTCGCCGCCTCGGCGCCGCGGTCCATGCCATGCCCGTGGTGGGCGTGGTGCTCGTCGCGCTGTTGTTCAGCACGTGCGAGTACTTCCGCTCCTGGCCGTACTATCAACGTACGGAGAACTCCTTTGTCGAGTTCGCCTCCTGGCGGCTGACCGCCTACTACATCACGTCGCACAACAACGGGGCCATGGCGCTGGAATGCCGCGGCGAGATGCCCTGCTTGCCATTGCCGTACTACACGCTGCACCAGTTCTGGCGATTCCCCCTGATCGCGCACAGCAACTACTCTTACGAGAGCCTGACGGGGATCGATCCCGACGAAGACCGCACGGCCATGCTCGCGCGATTCGGCTCCGTCGAATTCAACAACGAAGGCGGCCTGTTCGTGCCGATGCTCGAATACGGATTCCTCGGCTTCCCCATCTTCTGGTTTGCCTACGGCTGGATCGCGGGAAAACTGTACCGGGGCTTCCTGCTCGGATCGGTAACGGGATTGATGTTCTATCCGATTGTGGTCCTGTCGCTGTTGGAGATCCCCCGCATCCTGTACCTGCCTTCCTCGCGCGTGTTCCCCAGCCTGGTCTTGCTCGCCGTGGTGGCAATAGTCTTCGCACGGCGCTCCCACGCGGGGGAAAGCGATTTCCGGCAGCCCGTTGCAAATGCCCTCGAACAAGACCCTGACTAACCGGGAACGTATCATGAGTGCCCGTCCCCTTCGCGTCGCTCTTGTGCAGGATTGGTTGAACGTCATGCGCGGGGCCGAGCGAGTGCTCGACGTGTTCTGCGAGATGTTTCCCGAGGCGCCTATCTACAGCCTGGTCCACAAGAAGGGGGCCGTCTCCCCGAGTATCGAGCAGCACCCCATCAAGACATCCTTCATTCAGCGGCTGCCGGGGTCGCAAAAGAAATATCGCAACTATCTGCCGCTCTTTCCCACCGCCATCGAGTCATTTGACCTGAAAGGCTATGACCTGGTTCTCTCCTCCAGTTATTGCGTGGCCAAGGGCATTATTCCGCACACGGGAACGGTCCACGTCTGCTACATGCACACGCCGATGCGCTACGTGTACGAGATGTACGACGACTACTTCGGGCCGCGGCAGATGGGGCCTCTGATGCGGTGCGTGATGCCGTTCATCGCCGCGTATTTGCGGCAGTGGGACGCGGCCTCCAATGACCGCGTCGACCATTTCATTGCCAACTCGCACAACGTTCGCGCCCGCATCTGGCGCCGCTACCGGCGCGACGCCACGGTCATTTGTCCGCCGGTCGACGCAAGCTTCTTCGAGTTGTCGCACAGGCAGGGAGACTATTACTTGTATGTTGGGGCGCTGGTCCCGTACAAGCGCGTCGACCTGGCCATCGCCGCGGCCGCGAAACTTGGACGGCGCCTGGTAATCGTCGGCGACGGCCCGGAACGAAAGGCCCTGGAGAAGCTGGCGGGGCCCACCACGGAGTTCATCGGCCGGCAGAGCGACGCCCAGGTCCGCGATTGGTACGCCGGTTGCACCGCCTTGCTCTTTCCCGGGGAGGAAGACTTCGGCATCGTTCCCCTGGAGGCCCAGGCCTGCGGCAAGCCGGTAATCGCCTTCGGCCGCGGCGGCGCGTTGGAGACCGTCGTGGATGGCGAAACGGGAGTCTTCTTCCACGAACCGACGCCCGAGTCGATCGAGGAGGCCATCCTGCGGTTCGAGCGACAGCAGGAACAGTTCGTGCCGTTGCGGATCCGCCGGCAATCGCTGCGGTTCGACCGCCCCCGCTTCAAGAAAAGGATGGAAGAGTTCATCGACGCGGTCATGGAGAGGCGGGCGGGAATACCCGACGTTCAGCGGCGGGGACCTCACCTTCGTCGAGATCGAAGTTGGCAGGACGCCTCACCGTAATGTTGTTTCAGTTCGCAGCATGGCGCCGCTGCCGCAGGTGCTTGTGTACTGGCGGCAGAGTTTGCCGCACTGTCCGGTCTTGGCGGCGGTCTGTCGGGGAAGACTGCGTATGAAGATCAAAGTCAACGGACGGTTCCTGGCGCATCGGCCGACGGGGGTGGAAGAGTACGCGCGGGCGATCATCCAGCGGCTGGCGGGGGAGTTGGAGATTGCGGCCCCTGCGCGGCCCTTGCAGGGACCGCGCGGCCACCTGTGGGAACAAAGCGTCCTGCCGAGCCGTCTCCAGGGAGCGCTGCTCTGGTCGCCCTGCAACACCGGGCCGCTGGCCGTGGAACGGCAGGTTCTCACCATCCACGACTGTGCCTTCGCCGACCTCCCGCACTGTTTCTCCAAGGCGTTCGCCGCCTGGTACAACTGGCTGGTGCCCCGGCTGGCGCGTCGTGTACGCAAGATCATTACGGTTTCATGCTTCTCGAAGGGGCGGATCGTCGAGCGGTGCCGCGTGCCTCCCGAGAAGGTTGAGGTGGTTTCCAACGGCGTAGACCCGCAGTTCCAGCCGTGCGAAAAAGAGCGGATCGCCGCCCTCCGGTCGCGCCACGGTCTGCCCGATCGCTATGTTCTGTGCGTGGCGTCGATGGACCCGCGCAAGAACCTCCGGCGACTGGTGGAAGCGTGGATGCGCCTGCCCGAAAACTGCCTGCAGATGCCGTTGGTGATCGCCGGCGCCGGGCGTTCCACCTTCGCGGAAGTAAACTTGCCCGGCTCGGACCGCAGGCTCAAGGTCCTCGGCTACGTGGCCGGCGAGGACCTGCCCCCGCTCTACGCCGGCGCAACCCTCTTTGCCTACGTGTCGCTGTACGAAGGATTCGGCCTGCCCGTGTTGGAAGCGATGGCCTGTGGAACGCCGGTCATTTGCTCGGGCACCACGTCGCTTCCCGAGGTGGCGGGAGATGCGGCCGTGCTCGTCGATCCCTCCGACGATGAATGCATTGGCCGGGCGATCCTCGATCTGGCCCAGGACGACTCGAAGCAGCAGGCCCTGCGGGCCGCCGGTTTGCAGCGTGCCGCAACTTTCACCTGGGACAGAGCCGCCGCCGACACGCTCCGCGTCTTCCGAGCGGCAGAATGAAGCTAAGGACCGGCGTAACCGTTCACCGGCCGGGGACTGGTCCATTGTTCGGCCAGAAGATGCGGTTTTGCGAATCGACGATGGCCGAAAACATGGACCCGGGTACCCTCTGGGCGCCTTCCCCGCCACGTCGCTTTCCATCCTTCCGCACGTGGGGTAAAATGGCCCACGGTGGTGAACTCACGCGGCAGAGCGAGGACTTCCCATGTGCGGAATCATGGTGTGCGTGGCGGCGGCGCTCTTGGGAACCGCGGCCGGTTGGCAGCCCTTGCCTGACGGGGGCATGCAGTACATTATCCAGATCGAGCCGGGCACGCTGCAATCGCTCAAGGGGGGCAGCGAGGTCGAGAGCGACGTGCCACCCGAGGTCCGCGACATTCGTACCTGTCGCATTGTGGTGGGCAATGGCGAATTGCCGCGCAAGCTCCCGGCCAAGGCAACTGGGCCGGCGGCGCCCGCCGACGCGACGCAGCAGGCCGCAGCCCCGCCGAACGCATCGTCATCGAGTCCCGCCGCGAAGGCGCCGGCAGAACCGCCGGCCGTTCTCACGGGATCGACGAATCAGTCCGGCAACGCGGAGGCCAAGCCCTCGGCCGACGATCAACCGTCCGCCGCGCCGGCAAGACCCTGGCTCCCCCTGTCGTTGGCGCTGGTGGTGCTCTTCGCCTCGTTGGGTGGCAATATCTTCTTGGGTTGGATCGCCTTGGAGGTCCGCGCCCGTTATCGCGCCTTGGTCGCGCAGGGCGCCGCACCGACAACGGAAAGAACCGATGTCGAAAGGTAGTAGGCACACTCCTTTTCCCTCGTTTGGAGCCACCTTTTTGATGGCTCACCGCCTGCCCCTCCCCTATCCCGTTGCGCGCGACGGGCGGGAGAGGGAAGACTGGCGTCCGTTACAACCGGAAAAGTCTGCCACGGGGTGCCAGGCTTTGCCAGTGTTTCTTGCGACGCAGCAGGCGACAGCTTTTTCCGGCCAGGTCGACGCCGCGAAAGCACTGGCCCGGATTATTCATAAAAATGTAGGGTGGGTCGAGCAAACCGCTGTACTGGTGGGGCTTCGGTCGCTTGCCGCCGGTCTGATTCGTTT
>JBEKZQ010000190.1:0-21792 GCA_049509675.1 Thermoguttaceae bacterium
CTTGTTCCCGGCCAAAGGGGACAGTCCCCCGTGAACGGCTACTTGTACTTGGGCCACCGTGGTTCATTGATTCATTGGGCGGAGACCGGTAGAATTCTCTGGTCCGGGGAAAGGGGGACAGGCACCTTTTGCCGGATCGGCCCTTTGTGGTCTGTCCATTTCGACATTACCGGTTGGGTGCCACGACCAACCTCCGGTCGGTGCCCGGCTTGCCCAGCAGTGCTGGAAACACGGTTGGACAAGCCAACCGTGGCACCCATAAACTCAAGTTGGACAGACCACTTCGGGTGCTTCGCACAAAAGGCGCCTGTCGCCTTTTCCCGCCTGGCACGCCCACCGGGGGCGGGGGATTATTCGCATACGCCAGATTTGCAATACGTTTTCAGTCATGTTAAGATAGGCAAAGAGGCAAGCGTTCAGTTGGTTCCAAGCGGCGGCAACAGCCGATTGGGGCAAATTTCTTTTCGGGAACAGAGTTTCTTTCTGGAGCGTCCAAGGGGAGAGGTCCAAGTTCTCGGTCAATGACCCCTTGGCCAACGGCAACGCCGTTTGGCCGAAAAACGGACCAGTCCCCCAGGGCTTGGAGCGACTATGATTAGGTTGTTGCCGTTTCCGACGCAGTCCCGCGTGGCCGACGATCAGAGCATGCCGCCACGGGAAGCGCCGCTGCGGATCTGCATGCTGGCGGCCTGTCCGTTCCCGGCGAACCACGGCACGCCCGGCTCGATCCGCGAAATGGCCGAGGCGATCGGGGAGCGAGGCCACGACGTACACGTCGTCACGTACCATTTTGGCGAGAACATTCCGATCCGCGGCGTGCAGTTGCACCGCATTGCGCCGCTGCTGAAGGAGACGGCGATCATCGTGGGCCCGACGCGCCGGCGTCCGTTCTACGACTTCCAGATGGTATGGAAGACCCTGGAGGTGATTCGCCGTTACCGGCCGGCCTTGCTCCATGCCCACGGCTACGAGGCGGCCCTGGTGGCCTGGGTGTGCCGCCTGCTGACCGGTCTGCCGATCGTCTATAGCGGCCACAACACCATGGGCGACGAGCTGGCCAGCTACGGGTTCTTCCGGCCCCGTTGGGTGGGCGTTGCCCTGGCCAAATTGCTCGACGTGGTGATACCGCGGCTGGCCGACCGTTGCATCCCGCACAGCATCAATCTCAGGGAGTTCTTTCTCCAAGGGAAGCTGGCCGATTGCATGGAGCCGGTGATCAGCTTCGGCATCGACCTGGAGGCGGTGCCCCAGGGCGACGGCCCGAGCGTTCGCGCGCAGTACGGTCTGGGCGATGCGCCGGTGGTCGCCTATGCCGGGGTGCTCAACGAGTTCCAGCGATTGGATCTGCTCCTGGAAGCCATGGCGCTGGTGGTCCGGCGCGTGCCGGCCGCGAAGCTGTTTGTGATAACGAACGTGGAAAACGAGCCGTTCGTGGCCGAATTCCGCCGGCAAGCCGAGCGGTTGGGCCTGACCGGCAGGGTGGTGCTCACCAAGCCGCAGCCTATCGCGGAGATGCAGAAACTGTTGGCGGCCGCCGACGTGGCGGTGGTGCCGCGGCCGCACGCCCCGGGGTTCCCCATCAAGCTGTTGAACTACATGGCGGCCGCGCGGCCGTGCGTGCTCTTCGCCAGTTCGGCCCGCGAATTGGGCGACGCCCATTGTGCGCACCTGGCCCATAGTGATACGAAAGAAGCCTTGGCCGAGGCGCTCTTGGACGTACTCCTCGACGCCGACTTGCGCCAGTGGCTGGGCCGGCAGGGCAGCCAGTACCTGTGGAAGAACCACGATCGGCGGCTGACGGCCGAGAGGGTCTGTGCCGCCTACATCCGTACCCTGCTGGGGCGAAATGTGCAAGGCTGGCGGCTGCCGTTCGCCGGCGCTCCGCGCGGCCGGATCGGTCGCGCCCCGCAGTGGGTTCCCCATGCCGACGGCCCGCACTATGTGCTCCCGGCGGATGAGGCCGCCCATGTACAGCGGTAGTTTCACGGCAAGACATGCACTCTGAAAGCCAGATCATCATCCCCGCGCGACTGGCATCGACCCGACTGCCGCGAAAGCTACTGTTGTGCGAGACGGGCAAGCCGCTGATCCAGCACACCTACGAAGCGGCCTGCCGGGCCGCGCGGCCGGCCGCCGTGTGCGTGGCCACCGATCATGAGGAAATCTATCGCGCAGTGCTGGCCTTCGGCGGCCGGGCCGAGATGACCAATCCGCACGCGGCCAGCGGCACCGATCGCGTGGCCGAGGTCGCCCGACGGCTGGAAAACGCGGCCATTCTGGTCAACCTGCAGGGCGATGAACCGGAAGTTTCCGGCCCCGCCATCGACCGTGCCATCAGCCTGTTGGAGGAGCACCCGGCGGCCGTCATGTCGACCCTGGCCACGCCCATTCGCCAGCGGCGGCAGTTGGAAGACCCGGCCTGCGTGAAAGTGGTTTTCGACTGCCACGGCCGGGCCCTGTACTTCAGCCGCAGCGTCATCCCGCGGCCCCGGGAGTGGGACGACCGCCTTTTGGCCGCGGAGCCGGCCCATTTCTATCAGCACGTCGGCCTCTACGCTTATCGCCGCGAATTCCTCCTGGCGCTGGCCGAGATGCGGCCGTCGCGGCTGGAACAATTGGAAAAGCTGGAGCAACTCCGCGTGCTGGAAAGTGGACATTCGATCCTCGTCGGCGTGGTCGACGAGGGCACCTTCGGCATTGATACGCCCGAGGATTATCGGGCGTTCGTGGAACGATGGAAGAATAAGTCCCCCTCGCCCTCCGGGAGAGGGCCGGGGTGAGGGGATCTGCGGGAGGAAAACGGGACAGGTACGATATCGCGAGAATGGATTATATGCTTACTTGGCTATCTTTCCAAAATCGGACCTATCTCGTTTCCCTCTTCACACGGACCAGAACACCACGTTCCGCGACATCCGTCAACACGCTCGTACCGGTCGGCCGCTGGGAGGCGCGACGTTCGTTGGTCGTCTGGAGGAAATGGTAGGCCGTGTTCTCAAGCCGCAGAAACGCGGCCCGAAACCCAAAGGCAAAGCGAATTAAGTTATCTGTCCCCGGAGTTGCTGCGCGCTGCCTAAGCCGCACTCGAATCGCGACCAGCCCTCCGTCGGGAGTAGACCACCAGTCCCACTGCGGCAACGCCCAGCAACAACAGCGAACTCGGCTCGGGCACCCCGCTCACCGTGACCTGACCGAGCAAGAAGTTACCGTTCACGACCCTGCTTCCGGTATTCCCGTAGGAAAAAGTATCACCAACGTTATCGACGTAATTGGTATCGCCGGGGGGACTATTGGTGGCTCCCAGGGCCCAGACATCAAATACCGAACCGACCGTAGGCGTGACCGATCCGGGCCCGAAACCCAAAGTAACCAGGTTGAGCGGCATGGTCGGCAGCGAATACAAACCGTTCGACGAACTCGTATTGCCTACGTGCAACCCAGCTCCGGCGCCAACGTCAGGTTCTAACGTAGTTCCTGGGAATGTCGAATAGAAATCGGGCAACGCCGGACTGCTCGACGGGTTTGCGTAGCTGGTTACGGCGAGCTTGCCGCTGCCCGAAACCAGCGTGAAACCCAGCCCCAGATCGTAGCCACCGAAAATCGTATCTAACGAACTCGCTGCGTTCTCGACCTGAATGTTCACGGTCGGCGATGCAGTGGGATTGGTGCTGATGTTCCAGTTCATGGAATTGAACGGAAACAAGTTGATTGTGTCGGCTTGCACCGCCACGGCAAAGGCCGCCACTGCCGCCACCAACAAACCCCGTACCGCTTTCTGTCAAACATTCGCAGGCCCCTCAAGCAGAAAATCTCGATTTCTCAAGTGCGCATCCAACGCTCTCGCACCAACTCCGACTGCGCTATCCTGGCTCACCCGAACAAGTTCCATCCTACCATCCTTTGGAAAAACGGCAAGCATTTTGTGTCGAATATTCTGCGGGAATTCCGGGGGGAAATTCGGGGGAGACATAACTAATTATTGACGTTCCCCGGACAGAACAGAAAGTGGTGGGGCAACTTCAATCCGCTTCTTGGGCCAGAACTTGGCGGAGCCATTCTTGCCAGACCCCACCCAGCGGCGGCGCTGGCGTGTCTTGCCGGTAGTCGATCTCGCGTTGATACGGCCCGGCGTCATAGGTGCGTTGGAAAGCGCCCTCGAGATCCACCGGCAGCGGCGGATCGCCGGAAACGAGCGGGATGGCGATCTCCGGCAAGGGTTCGTTGAGCCGGACCGGATAGACGAAGAACCTAACCTTCGAGTCAATCGCTGGTTACGTCGCGATTGAGCCATTCGACGGACGCGGACACTTCCCGGCGCGGCCGGGAAATTCTATACTGGACGGTTTGGAATGATGCCATCCGTCCCCGATTGCTGCGGTTAGGATCATTTCGAACCGCGCAACGCAAAAAAATGTTTGTTTTGCCAGGCGGGCCATGCGTCTTCCCCCTCTCCTTACTTCGCAGCATTTGTCATGAGCAAACATATATTCGTCACCGGCGGCGTGGTTAGTTCGTTGGGCAAGGGGCTCACCAGCGCCTCGATCGGCATGTTGCTGGAAAGCCGCGGCCTGTCGGTCCGCATGCAGAAGCTCGATCCCTATATCAACGTCGATCCGGGCACGATGAGCCCGTACCAGCACGGCGAGGTCTACGTGCTGGACGACGGCAGCGAAACCGACCTCGACCTGGGCCATTACGAACGGTTCACCAGCTCCCCGCTGAACCGGTATTCCAACTACACCACCGGGCAGATCTACCTCTCGGTCATCAATAAAGAGCGGCGGGGCGAGTTTCTGGGGCAGACCGTGCAGGTCATCCCGCACATCACCAACGAGATCAAGGCGGCCTTGGCCAAGCCGGCCGGTCCGGACGTGGACGTGGTCATCACCGAGATCGGCGGCACGGTGGGCGACATCGAAAGCCAACCGTTCCTGGAAGCGATCCGCCAGTTCGCGCTGGATTATGGCGAGGAGAACTGCCTGTACATCCACTTGACGCTCGTGCCGTATCTGAAAGCCGCCGACGAGTTGAAGACCAAGCCCACGCAGCACTCGGTCGGCCTGTTGCGGCAGATCGGCATCCAGCCCGACATCCTGATCTGTCGCACGGTGCGTTCGCTGAGCCACGACGAGCGGGCCAAGATCGCCTTGTTCTGCAACGTGCCGATCGAAGCGGTCATCGAGGAGAAGGACAAGGACTTCTCGATCTACGAGGTGCCGATGAGCCTGGTGGAACACGGCCTGGACGCGTTGATCGTGCGCAAGCTGGGCCTGAAGGCGGGCGAGCCCAACCTGGAGCCGTGGCGCAACCTGCTGCACCGGCTGCGCAACCCGGAGCACGAAATCACCATTGCCGTGGTGGGAAAATACGCCGAGCACCGCGACGCCTACAAGTCGATCTACGAGGCCCTGGACCACGCCGGCGTGGCCCACCGGGCACAGATCCGCATCCAGCGGATCCACAGCGAGGCGGTGGAGCGGGACGGGCCGGAACGGCTGCTGGCGGGCGTCGACGGCGTGCTGGTGCCCGGCGGCTTCGGCGAGCGCGGCATCGAAGGCAAGCTCGACGCCATCCGCTTCGCCCGCACGCGCGGCATCCCCTTCTTCGGCATCTGCCTGGGCATGCAGTGTGCGGTGGCCGAGTACGCCCGCAACGTCTTGGGCCTGGAACGGGCGAACTCCACCGAGTTCGACAAGAACAATCCGCATCCGGTGATCTGCCTGTTGGACGAGCAACGCACGGTCACGGATAAAGGGGGCACGATGCGGCTGGGGTCGCAACCGGCCCGGCTCCGCGCCGGCAGCAAAGCGGCCCAGTGCTACGGCACGCAGTCGATCGCCGAGCGGCACCGCCACCGTTACGAGTTCAACAACACGTATCGCCAGCAGTTCGAGGCCCACGGGCTGAGCATCGTGGGCACCAGTCCGGACGACTCGCTGGTGGAGATTATCGAGTTGCCGGAGCATCCCTGGTTCGTGGCCGTGCAATTTCATCCGGAATTCAAGTCGCAGCCGACCCGCCCGCATCCGCTGTTTGCCGGTTTCGTGGGCGCCGCGGTGGCGCATCGGGTGGCCCGCGCCGAGCCGGTCCCAGAGGCGGAAGCGGCGCCCAAGCCAGAGGCGGCGCCGCCGCCGGACAAGCAGACAGGCGACGGGCAGATCAAGAAGCAAGGCGAGGAGGTGAAAAAGTGAGCGTATGAGCGACGAAACCAAAGCTCCCGCTGAAAAGAAGATCATCGTTGACGAAGATTGGAAGAGCCAGGTCGAGGCCGAGAAGGAGGCCGGGCGCCGCACCGAGACGCCGCCGGCAGAGCCGCCGCAGGAAGCCGAGCCCGACGTGCCCTTGCCGCCCGCCAGCCTGACGTACCTGGCGGGCACGCTGTATTTGCAGGGCGCCGTGGCCCTGGGCCTGCTCCCGAATCCGGTCTCGAAGAAGGCCGAGGTTCGCCTGCCCCTGGCCCGCCACGCCATCGACACGCTGGCCGTGCTGGAAGAAAAGACCGAGGGCCATCGCAGCCTGGAGGAGACTGAGGAGATCGAGGCCATGCTGCACCAGTTGCGCATGGCTTTCGTCGAGGTGCAAAGGCAGACGGAAGAGAGGAGTTAGGAGTTAGAAGTTAGATTTGAAATTTGGGATTTGGTCCTTCCTGACCCCATGGACTTTCTGCAACTCGCCGACAAATCGATCCTGATCTTCGGGGTGGCCAATCGGAAGAGCGTGGCCTGGCACGTGGCCCGGGTCGCAACGGAAGCGGGCGCCCAGTGTGTCTACGTGGTCCAGCAGGAACAACTGCGGCAGGGCCTCGCCAAGCTGCTCCCCGGCGCCGAAATCTACGTTTGCGACGTGGAGCACGAGGAGCAGATCGTGCGGCTGCGCGAAGAGCTTTCCCGCCGGCCGGGCAAGTTCCACGGCCTGCTGCACTCCATCGCCTGGGCCGACTACTCCGAGGGCGCCAAGCCGTTTCACGAAACCCCGAAACAGGCGTTCCTGCGCGCGGTCGACGTCTCCTGCTACTCGCTGCTGGCAATCTGCAATGCCCTGAAGGACCTGTTGGAAGTCGATGCGTCGGTGGTCACGATCTCCATCTCCACAACGCAGATGGCCAGCGAGAACTACGGCTACATGGCGCCGATCAAGGCGGCCCTGGACTGCTCGCTGGCCTTCCTGACCAAGTCGTTCAGCCGTTTCTCGCAGGTGCGCTTTAACGCCGTGGCGCCCGGGTTGCTCAAGACGGCCTCGTCGGCGGGCATTCCCGGCTATGTCGATGCCTACCTCTACGCCGAGCAAGTCATCCCGCGCAAGCGGGCGGTGGAAACGGAAGAGGCGGCCAATGCGGCCGTGTTTCTGCTCAGTCCCCGCTCCAGCGGCATCACCGCGCAGAAGATCGTGGTCGACGCGGGCATGTCGATCAACTATTTCGATCGCGACCTGCTCACCCGCGCGATCCGCGAAGAGTGACCGCTCGGGGACTGGTCCATTTTTCGGCCAAAGGACCAAGAAACAAGAAAATCGAGAAAATCGCAGAACGGGAGGAAGTTGGGGGACACAATACCGGGGGGAAAATCGCAAAAGAAATCGAGATACCAGTTATTGACGAAACCCGTAATGTGTCTCGATTCTGCGACCGGAAGAAAATTTGTCAGATTTCGGCCGGGTCTGAGAATAAGACATTAGGGAAGGTGCCCCGTGATGAGTTCGGCCCCGGAAACACGACCCAGCTTGCTGATCCGCGTCCGCGATCCGGCGGATCAGGCGGCATGGCAGGAGTTCGTCGAGATCTACCGTCCGGTCATCCTGCGGCTTGCCCAACATAAGGGGATGCAGGCGGCGGACGCGGACGACATAGCCCAAGAGGTCTTGACGGCGGTTGCCAAGGCGGTCGAGCAGCGGGAGCATGACCCAAAACGGGCAAAATTCCGCACATGGCTCCAGCGAGTGGCCAACAACATCATCCTTGATGCCCTGACCCGGGGAAAGCCGGAGCGCGGGGCGGGTGGATCCTCGGTCCAAGCCACGATCACCCAAAAAGAGTCACGCCATGGGCCCGATTCAGACCTCTTGCGATTGGAGTACCGGCGGGAGGTGTTCCGTTGGGCCGCCCGGCAGGTTCGCAAAGAGTTCCGCCAAGACACGTGGGACGCCTTCTGGCTGACCGCTGTCGAAGGGCGCTGCGTTGAGGTCGTGGCAAAGGAACTCGCGAAGGACGCAGGGGCGGTTTACGCCGCACGCAGCCGCATCGTGCGGCGGATCCGGAAGAGAGCGGCCGAGTACGAGCAGGAGATGCAAGATGAACGACCACCGAACCACCTGTGATCCGGAACGGATCGAGTTGTTCCTGGAACAGAAATTGAGCGACGAGGAGCAGTCTGTCTTCGAGTCCCACTTGAGTTCCTGTGGCGATTGCCGTCAGTGGCTGGAAACCGCCGCCGCCAGCGAAGACATTTGGGCCGAACTCCGCGAGTCCCTGCGCGACGAACAACTTCCGCCGGACGGCCTGCGCTGCGGCGATTCGGATTCGACGGACGAGGATGCTTCCTCCAGCCAGACCACGGTGCTGAAGCTGTTGGCTCCCACGGACGACGATCGGATGCTCGGGCGCTGGGGGACGTACGAAGTCATGGGCGTCGTCGGCACGGGCGGAATGGGCGTCGTCTTGAAGGCGTTCGATGCCGCCTTGAACCGGTATGTCGCGATCAAGGTCCTGGCCCCGCACCTGGGCAGCAGCGGAGCGGCACGAAAGCGTTTCTCCCGCGAGGCGCAAGCGGCTGCCGCGGTGGTCCACGACAACGTGATCGAAATCTACCATGTGGCGGAAACGGCCGGGCTGCCCTACCTCGTCATGCCCTACGTTCGCGGGCCGTCCTTGCAGCGCCGGCTGGACGACGGCGGGCCGCTCGCACTCGTCGAGATTCTGCGCGTCGGCATGCAGGCCGCCGCCGGACTGGCCGCCGCCCATGCCCAAGGGCTCGTTCACCGCGACGTGAAGCCCGCCAACATTTTGCTGGCCGATGGCATCGAGCGGGTGAAACTGACCGATTTCGGTCTCGCCCGGGCGGCCGACGACGCCAGCCTGACGAAGACCGGCGTCATCGCCGGCACGCCGCAGTACATGTCGCCCGAGCAGGCCCGCGGCGAGGCGGTCGATCAGCGAAGCGACCTGTTCAGCCTGGGCAGCGTGCTGTATGCGATGTGTACCGGCCGGCCGCCCTTCCGCGCCGAAACGACTTTCGGCGTGCTGCGGCGGATCACCGACGAAGAGCCGCGCCCCATCCGCGAGAACAACCCCGAAATCCCCGAGTGGCTTTGCGGGATCGTGTCCAAGCTCATGGCCAAACGGCCCGACGACCGTTTCCCGTCGGCCGAAGAAGTGGCCAAGCTGTTGGAAGAGTGCCTGGCCCACGTTCAGCAACCGAGCGTGCCACTGCCCAACGTACTCATCTCGCTCCGCGAGATGCAGACGCAAGTATCCACGGCGGTTGGCACGAAGAAGGACATCTCGCGGAGCGAGATGAGTACGCCGAGATGCATCACGCGGCGCGTGATAAGCACAAAGAAAGGAACCCTTGCCATGTTTGCGTTCGTGGGGATCGCCCTCTTTGCCGTCGGTGCTGTTGTAACCCAGCCGCCCGACATTTCCGGCCAGTGGCAGGGCGAAGGCTGGGGCCAGGTCACACTCACACAGACCGCGCCGGGCGAGTACACGGGCACGTACACCGACACCGTGGCCAAGGAGAAGGAACCCGGCAAGATCGACCTGAAATGGTCGCGGATCGAGCACCGTTTCAACGGCACCTGGCGCGAGGGCGATGACGATCGTTTCGGCGATCTTTCCGTCCGGCTGGCGGATGGGGAAATCCGCGGAGCGCTGACGACCGACGCGAAGTCGAAGGTCAATCCAGCCACGCCGCGGCTGGCGGATTTGACCTGGATGCCGAGCAACGCTCCGCAAAGCCAGGGCGTTTGGAACGTCACCACGGATTTCAGCGTCGCCAAGGGCAACCCCAATGGCGTCTGGACGTACGGGATGGTCAAGGGCGCTACCTTCGTGCCTTACACGGTGCGGGAGGATGACGAGCGCGCCGCGCGCTGTTGGCGCGGAAACCTGTCCGACGACGGATCGCCGTTGCTCGGAGTTTGGCGCGGTGCAGCGGCCTACGGCGTCCAGCGCGGGCAATTCTATCTTCATCCTGCTCCCGGCGGCGAAGCGAGCACCGCCAGATGGACGGCCCCCGCAGGAATCAGCCCGCGCGTCCATGTCCAAGGCCGGTTCTTTCCCGGCGACCTAGGCGGCAAGGAAGCAGGGATCTTCGTCAACGGCATTCCCGGAGTGAACGCCCCTTATTGGCATTCAGCGATTAGGCCGGAGTATTACCACGAGGAAGACGAGGAGGAAGATGGGGCGAGGGCCGTTCATCCCAAAAGCGCGCCGAGGGGCGTCCATCCCAGACGGCCGGCGCAGACAGCAGTGCGAGCACCTGATTGGCGACTTCCAAGCGCGCCGAGGGGCGTCCATCCCAGACGGCCGGCGCGATTCGATTTCCTCTTGGACGTCTCACCGGGCGACACGGTCGACTTCGCCGTCTATGGCGGCTACATGGGCGGCTCGACCCCCCTGGAAGCGACCATCACCTCGGTGGCGGAGTCGAGGGGCGGGGGGAATCCGTTCGTGCCGGCCGTCTGGGATGTCTCCAACAATTTCAGTATCGCCAAGGGTAATCCGAATGGTACGTGGACCTATGGCATGGTCTACAAGTCTGCCTTCGTCCCATATACAAAAAAGACCGATGATGGTCAAAACCGTCTATGGCTTGGCCATTTGGCGGGTGATGGTGCGCCTGAACTTGGGATCAAATATGGGCCACCCGCAAATGGTGCTCAATCTGGGCAGTTCTTCCTGCATCCAGGCCCCGATGGCGAAGCAAGTGTTGCAAGATGGACAGCACCTGCCGGTTTTGATTCGACAGTCCAAGTCCAGGGGCAGTTTTTACCCGGGGACTATGGAATTATGCAGGTTGGCATCTTCGTTAACGGTACGCCGCAGGTGACGACGCCCTATTGGACGTCTTCAGATTCGGGGACTTTCAGTTTCTCTGTACCCGTATCAGCGGGAAATACTATCGACTTCGCCGTATATGGTGGTTATGTCGGGGGCGTCACTCCCCTGGAAGCGACCATCGCCTCGGTGGCGGAGTCGAGGGGCCGGGGGGCGAGCGCCGGTAGTTCCCATGCCCTGCAATTCGACGGCAACGGCGGCTCATACGTCGACGTTGCCAATCCGACCGGACTTCCGACCGGAATGAGTGCCAGAACGATGTCCGTCTGGTTCAAGTTGGCCAACGCCGACGAGCACCTCTACCAGACGATCCTCGGATATGGACCGAACTTGGGCGTTCGGACGCTGGACGCCCGATACGAAATGGCATCACCTGGCCGCCGTTGTGCCCGAGCAATGCGCGAACATGAAGCAGGTCCGGATCTACCTGGACGCGGCGCCGCTCGCCACGATGGGTGGTTCCGGGCGAATCTCTTGGCCCGGCGACGCGCATTTACAACCTTTCACCGCGCGGCTGGCCGCGATGGGTAGTTCCCAGCCTTTCGATACGGCGAGCGGTCCGCTGAAGATCGGCGGGATTCCAACGGTTGACTGGGAGCAAGCCTTTAAGGGCGTCGTGAGCGACGTTCGGATCTACGATCGCGCCTTGTCGCCGGCCGAGATCGCGGTCCTCCATGCCAACCCTGCGGGCGCGACCAACCGCGGCCTGGTGGCCGGTTATCACTTCGACGAAGGCTCCGGCGAGGTCGTTCACGATTTCTCCGGCCACGGCAACGACGGCACGCTGCACGGCGGCGTGAAGTGGGTCGCCGTCGCAGCCGTTTCGGGTCAGGCTCCCGGCGCACATGCGCTGCGGTTCGACGGTGAGGGCGGCAGCTATGTCGATGTTCCAAATCCGACCGGGCTCCCGACCGGCATGAGCCCCAGGACGGTGGCCGTCTGGTTCAAGTCGGCCGACGCCTTCAAGTCGGTCCGCCCGGGGGAAGGGATCCTCGGGTACGGGCCGAACTCGCCAGGCCGTCGTTTTGGGCTTTCGCTGGACGAGGACCTAACCTGGGCGGACTTGTGCGGCAACCGGGCGTCGGGACCCTGGACGCGCGATGCGAACTGGCATCACTTGGCTGCCGTTGTGCCCGAGCAATGCACACGAATGGGCCAGGTTCTTGTCTACCTGGACGGGGGGCGGATGGTGGCCACGACGGAGTTTGGAGTGGGCACACCACTCGGGAAGTCCCGGCCCTTCCAGGCCGGGGCGCGGATGGCTGCCACGACGGAGGTTGGAGCGCCGCCGGTGGCCACGGGTGGTTCCGAGAGCTTCAATACGGAAAGCGGCCCATTGAAGATCGGAGGGCTTCCCGCTTGGGACTACGACCAATCGTTCAACGGCTCCCTGCGCGAGGTGCGGATCTACAACCGTGCCCTGTCGCCAAAAGAGATCGCGGTCCTGCACGCCAATCCCGCCCTGGCGACGAACCGCGGCTTGGTCGCCGGCTACCACCTGGACGAAGGCTTCGGCGAGATCGTTCATGATTTCTCCGGCCACGGCAACGACGGCACACTACACGGCAAGGTGAAGTGGCTTGCCGGCATGACAACCCCGATAACGCCCACGGCTGTGCCGCAGGCCACTAGACCGCTGGAGGTTGACTGCGAGAAGAACGGAGTATTCATCGATGGCACATTGACCAATGGGATCGGTGAATATAGTGGGTCGGCAACCCTAGCTGCGACGGACACGAAGGCCGGCAAGGCCCCCGCCGTAAACGCCGAGACCCCGCCCGCGCCGAAGTCGAATGTGAAATGGCACACTGTGATCTTTCTTCCATCTTACAACGGCCTTGGCGAGCCCAGTGCGCGGAGAAGACTGGGAATCGAATTGACTGCTGCGCAAGTGAAAAAGCTGAGCGAGATCTCCGCCGCCAGGCAGAGAAAACTTCAAGAGCTTACCAAAGACAGGCCGAAGACGACGGACCAACAAGAATTGATCAAGTTTCTTGCGCCGCTCCAGGGGAAGATGAAAGACCTTGACAAGGACTGCCGCAAACAGATCGAGGCCGTCCTTACGTCCGAGCAGATTCAGACCTACCAGCAGCGATTGCTCGAGTTTGCGGCGTCGCGCCTGGCAGGGTCGCCTCAGAATCCTTACGGTATTACCATTGGCCCCGAGCAAAAGCAGAAATTCGACTCGGCCCAAAGAGACATTGCGCAGAAGGCTGGCCGGGAAGCGGAGCGGCTTAGTCATGCTGCCCTTGCCGTGCTGAGCGCAAAGCAACTCGACCAGCTCCGCCTCGAGTTCGAGCAGTGGAACCTGGCCGTGGAGGATGAGTTTTGGTCCAGGGCGTTTGAAACCGGTCCGGTTAAGGGGGCTAACGGCGCTATGTTTTTCCCCGTGGCCTCGGAGGCCAAAGATGCGAACCTGGTTAAAGAGCAGCGTGACTTGCGGTACAACAAGCCGATTGCCGACAAATTGGCTTTGAACGCGGATCAGCAAAAGCAGTTCTCGGCCCTTGACGCCGAACATCAAAAGGAGTCGGAGAAGCTCTTCGCGGAAGTGAAGAAACTTTCGCCCGATGAGCGGAAGCGGCCCGAGATCCGAGAAAAGGCCGCAAAGATGCGCAAGGAAACCCGCCGACGGATCAAGGCCCTGTTGACGCCGCAACAACGGGCGACACTCGAGGACGAGGACTTTCGCCCAATGGCTGCAAAGTGGCTGATTTGGAAGATAGCGCCTCCCGAAGGGTCTTTCACCACGGTAGAGATCCCCGGCCTGCTGCAAAAAATAGCCCTGAATGACCAGCAAATCGCTGCCTTGCGGCGTATAGGCGCGGACCTGGAAACCAACGACTATCGGCTCGACCAAGAGACCAGCCGCAAGGCGTTTGAAGTCCTCACGCCGCAGCAGCAGGATAAACTTCGCGAGGTCGTGGCGAAGCAGCAGGGCTGGTAGGCCGCGCATGGCGGCGGGCTGAAACCTTACGCGCTTTGAATAAACACGCGGAAGAAAATTTGTCAGATTTTGGCGGGGCCTCCGTGTAAGAGATTAGGGAAGGCGCCTGCGCGCGTGGATGCGAAAAAAAGCAACCACCCGCCAAGTTGTCAAAGCGGCGGCCAGTAGGTCCTTCCTGCCGGGAGGGACTATTGTGCCAGGGGCCGCTGGAAAACTCCGCGTCTTTCACAAGATCGGCGCACATTAGTCCTTTCCGGCAGAAAGGACCTACTTGTTCGCCCGATCGGGCCAAACCTTTCGAGGAATTGAAAATGCGTAAGAAGACAAGCCGTGTGGGCCAAACGAACCCCTGTGGAAGAAGGCCCCTTTGGGTTCTGCTATGCCTGGCAGGCATGGCCTGTCCGGCGATGGCGCAGACCTATTACGTCGGCATCGGTGGCAGCGACAGCAACCCGGGCACTTTGGCCCAGCCGTTCGCCACGATGCAGCAGGCCCTGAACGTGGTTCCCTCCGGCGGCACGGTCGATGTGCTTTCCGGCGTCTACCGCAACCAGTTCAACACGGTGTTCACCAACAACAATGTGACGCTGCAAGCGGCGCCCGGGGCCTCCGTGACGATTTCCGGCGCCGATCTTGTCAGCGGCTGGACGCAAGTCGGTTCCAGCGGGGTCTACGAAAGTACGGGCTGGTCCAGCTATTTCGCTCCCCAGACCAGCGGCACCAGCGACGCCCGCAGCCTCCCCCGCGATCAGCTTCTCGTGAACGGCGCCTATTTGCAGGAAGTCACCAGCCAGGCGGCGGTCACGCCGGGGACCTTCTATATCAACCCGACCAGCCAGACGATCTACCTGCAATTGGGCGGCAACGCGAATCCCAACGCCGGGACCGTCGAGTGTACGGCCACGGCGAGTCCGCTGCTGAGCACCAACGGCCACAGTAGTGAGGTGATCCAAGGGCTGAATTTCGCCGGTTGCGCCAATAACCCCCAGATGAGCAACGCGGTGGTGCAGATCACCGGCGGCAGCAACAACGTCGTCAACAATGTCAGCGTGAAGTACGCTGCCGGCGCCGGCCTCGGCGTCAGCGGGAGCAACACCCAGGTCCTCAACAGCAGCTTCAATTACAACGGCCAGGAAGGCATCGCCGCATCAGGCGCGACCAATCTGCTGGTGCAGAACAGCATGACTGCCTACAACAATACTCTGCCGGGCAAGCAGTTTGACACGGGCTGGGAGGCCGGCGGCATCAAGTGCGCGAGCGGCGCGACCAACACCGTAATCAACGGCCTGATCTCCGTGGGCAACATCGGCAGCGGCATCTGGTTCGACATTGCCAGCCAGAACACCACCATTAAGAACTGTCTCGTAAACCAGAACGGCGACGGCATCGGCTACGAGATCTCGTACGGCGGACAGATTTACAATAACGTGGTCTCCAATAGCAAATTCAGCCGCGACCAAATCGGCTTCAATCCGACGACGCTCAACCCCTACTCGCCCAGCAGCCAGGGAATCTATCTCTCCAGTTCCGCCTATTGCAACGTCTACAACAACACGGTCGTGAACAACGACAACGTGGGGATCGTTTCGGGCGGGCCCGTTCGTGGGGACGGCAGCGCAAACAATTACAATGTTTTCAGCTACGGCAACAATCTCGTCAACAATATCGGTAGCAAGAACTCGGCCTACCAGGATCCGGCCAGCGGGGCGGGGAACTTCTTTGAGTATTCCGTGGGTAACGTCAATGCCGCGACCATGACTACGTCCAGTACGGGAAGTACCTCCACTACGGGGAATCTGTCTCCCGCCGCGCCTTACAAGTTCAGCACCTCGAATTACAATCTGTTTCAAGTCAACAACCATTTCGATAGTTGGACATATACGAGTTTCTCAAGCTGGCAGTCGGGAACCTCCCAAGACCTGAACTCGCTGGCAACCGACCCCCTGTTCACCAATCCGGCAGCCGGCAACTACACGCTCCAGCCCGGCAGTCCCGCGATCGGCGCCGGCACGACCGGCCCTGCCTGGCCCGGGATGAACGCCACGATGGGAGCCAACCTTGCCACCGTGGCCAGCTTGCCCGCGATGACGGCCACGACCTATAACGTGAGCAGCGGGTCGACGTCGGCCGTCTCATCGGCGCTCAGCGGTTCCGGCGGCTTGACCCAGACCGGTGGAGGACTCTTGATCCTTAGCGGCACGAATACCTATCAAGGGCCGACCACGATCAGCGGCGGCACGCTGCAGCTTGCCGGCGGCTTCGACCGCCTGCCGACCATCTCGGCCGTGACAATGGCCGCGGGTACGGTGCTGGATCTCAACGGCAATTCACAGACGATCGGCTCGCTTTCCGGCAGCGGAAGCGTGCTTAATTCGGCGGCGCTGACAGTCGGAATGGACTCCACCGACACGACTTTTTCCGGCGCCATCAGCGGCAGCGGCGACCTGTTGAAAACCGGAGTCGGCACCCTGACCCTAGCCGGTTCGAATACCTATAGCGGCAAGACCTACATCAGCGCCGGCATCCTGCAAGTGGGCAACTACGGCAGCACGGGAACCTTGGGCTCCGGCAACGTGCTCGACAACGCCACGCTCATGTTTACCCGCAGCGATACCGTGACTGTGGCCAGCAACATCAGCGGCAACGGCAATCTGACGCAGGCCGGCGTCGGCGTCTTGGTTCTGACAGGCACGAACACCTACAGCGGCGGTGCCTATATCGACGGCGGCACGCTGCAATTGGCCGGCGGGCCCAATCGCCTGCCCACCGGCACCGAGGTGAGCCTGCGGACCGGCGTCCTCGACTTAAACGGCAATAGCCAGGCCATCGGCTCACTAAACTATCCCGCCGGCGCCCAGGGTGGGTCAGGAGCGAGCCAGGTGACCCTCGGCACCGGCACGTTGAGCATCGGCGACGGCACGAACAGCAGTTATGGCGGGAACATCAGCGGCGCCGGATCGCTGGTCACGACCGGCTCGGGCACGGTAACGCTCAGCGGAAGCAATACCTACAGCGGCGGCACGGTCGTCGCCGCCGGCAATCTCGTGCTGGGTTCCACGGCGTCTATCCCTGCTACGGGCAAGATCCTGATTCAAAGCGGCGGCGCCTTGGACGTTAGCGGCGCCTATTCGAGCGTTACCGCCTGGCTCAACAGCAACGCCATTCATACCGCCTCCGGCGGCGCTCTGGCACTGACGGGCAATAGTAACGAGAACATCAACCTCGCCGTGGCCGGGGGCGGAGCGTACACAAACATCAGCCTGGGATCGGTCGGCGCCAACACCTACAGCGGCGCGCTCACGCCCGCCGGCAACACCTATTACCTGGGCGGCGGAGGCGGCACGCTGACGATGGTCAACAACGGGGCGCTGGTTAATTCCACGTCCGCCACGCGGGGCCTGGCCATCAACGGCAACGTCACGCTTTCCGGCAGCAACAGCTACGGCGGCGGCACGGCCATCAATGCCGGCACGCTCAACGTCGCCGGCGACGCCTCGCTGGGGGCCGTGCCGACCAGCCCCGCAACGAACCTGACTTTCGCGGGAAACGCCACGCTGCAGGCCGGGGCCCCGAACATTGCCCTTGCCGCCTCGCGAAATCTGGTCATCAACCCCAGTGTCACGGCCACGCTGGACACCAACGGCGGCAGCCTGGCGATTGCCGGCGCCATCAGCGGCAGCGGCGGCCTGGCGATTGTCGGCGGCGGGGTGCTGACCCTCTCCGGCTCCAGCACCTTTTCCGGCGGCGCGCAGATCGACAGCGGCACGCTGAACCTGGCGCATCCCTTGGCGGTGCAGAACAGCACGGTCAACCTCGGTCCCAGCGGCGGGCTGAACTTCGCCGCGGGCAACACCAGCCCGACCCTTGGCGGCCTGTCGGGCGTCGCGAGCGTCGTACTGGCGACCGCGAGTTTGTCGCCCGTCTCGCTGAATGTGGGCAACAACGGCCAGAGCACGACGTACAGCGGCAACTTGAGTGGCGGCGGCGGCCTGGTCAAGAGCGGCAGCGGCACGCTCACGTTGACCGCTCCCAGCACCTACAACGGTCCTACGGCAATCGCCGGCGGCGTGCTGCAGTTGTCAGGTAGCGTCACGGGCACCGTCGCCTACAACTTCGACAACGGGACATTGCAGGGCTGGAGCACGGTCATGTCCGGCGCGTACTCTTTCGTGCCCATGAGCACAGCGAACAACAATGGCGGTGTGAGCGGTGCTCAGTCGGGCTTATATTGGGTCAGCGATAGTAATGGCACTATCGGCGGTAGAGACTACGAGGGAAACACCCAGTTCATTCGTTCGCCCCAGTTCATCCTCGGTTCGGGCAACCTGACGTTTTACCTGGCCGGCGGGTCTCACGCCGCTCTGCCGGCAAACGCCTCGAGCGTCATCGCCTCCCCTAACACGTCCAGCAGCGGCTACATGGGCGTGGCCCTGGAGAATGTGAGCACGGGCGCATTCGTGCTTGCGCTGGCCGGAGCCGGTGACAGCAGCAGTTGGCAGGCAGAGAGTTTCACCCAGGCGCAATTGGCTCCCTATGTGGGGGGCACCTACACGCTGGATGTGATCAATCAGTACAGCGGCGGTTGGGGCTGGATCACGCTGGACACGGTGAGCATCCCCGCCGTCCAGGCCGGCAGCAATCTGCTGCCGGTCGCCACGCCGCTCTCCATTGCTTCCAACGCGACGCTGGACCTCAGCGGCGGAAGCCAGCAGGTCGCCTCGTTGTCCGACAAAACACCCGGCAATGGCGGTAGCATCATCAACAGCAATTCCGCCGCATCCGTTCTGACCCTCAGCCCCAGCGGCGGTTCGACGACCTTCAGCGGCATGATCCAGGGCGGCGGCGGGGCACCCTCTGGGTCGGGCACGATCAGCCTGATCGTCAACGGCAGCGGCACGCAAGTCCTCGCGGGCAGTAACACCTACACCGGCGGCACGACGGTCAGCACCGGCCAATTGATCGTGAATGGCTCGCTCGGTAGTACGGTCGTGAGCGTCAGCGGCGGGGCATCGCTGGGCGGAACCGGCTCGCTGGGTGGCCGCGTCACCGTGGCCGGCGGCAGCACGGCCGCGACGCAGGGCACCATCAAGCTGGTCGATGGCATCATCGGCACGATGGACTACTCGGATGCCGGTCCAAGCGACACCGCGCTGACATTGGGCGGCGCTGTCGCCGGCAACCCGTCGATTCTCGACTTCGAGCTCGGCCCCAGCGCCGATCGCATCCTGATCGACCACGGCAAGATGTTGGTCAATCCGGGCGGGGGCCTCATCAACATTACCGCGCTTTCCGGCATCCAGCCCGGCGTCTACGACCTGATCGACTTCCCCGCCGGCCAGGCCAGCGGCCTCCAATACCTCAACCTCGGCACGACCAGCTTGCCCGGCGGCTACCAGCTTGGCCTTCAATACACTTCGACAGCCGAGCAACTGGTGGTCACCACCCCCGAACCCTCCACCTTCGCCCTGCTCGGAGTCGGTGCTGTTGGATTGCTGGCTTACGGCCTGCGGCGACGCCGTCCGTTTCAACACACATGAGGAGTGGCACACAAGGAAAGACAATCTCCGGGGCGCGGCCGCAACGCCCGCGCTGATGGGTCGAAGCCTACCCCACCGCGCCACCTCTCGACTCTACCCCGATTCACGTAATGTGTTCCCCGATTCATGGTATCTCGATTCAAACCCCTTGTTGCTCCGTTGCTTCCGCTCACCCCTCCTCAATCCCCGCCGTTTGTGTTATTCTTAAAGTCTGCGCTGGGGACGAGTCCAGCTTCGTCAATACCTGGCTCAGATTATCGCCCCAGGCCGCAAACGGCACTCCTACTTCGGATCAATTGCCAAGGTGTTTGGACCGCTCTTCACTCGGGAAGTGGCCATCGCGCCGCGCCGTGGGCGGATCTATTTGGTCCGCACGGCCTACGTGGCCATGCTGCTGTTGCTGACCTGCACGGCCTGGCTGGTCCTGACGGGGACGCAGTTGGTTCGCGACGTGGGCGACATGGCGCGCTTCGGGGCGATCCTGTTTCAGATCCTCGCCCCGCTGCAGTTGGCCGTGGTGATGTTCTGCTCGGCCCTGTTGGCCGCCGCCGCGGTGGCCCAGGAAAAGGACCGCCGCACGCTGATGCTGCTCCTGCTGACCAACCTGACCAACAGCGAGTTGGTGGTGGGCAAACTCCTGGCCAGCCTGCTCGACGTGCTGGTGATGTTGCTGGCCGCCGTGCCGTTGTTCATGCTCACGGCCCTGTTCGGCGGCGTGTCGTTCGGGCAGATCGCGCGGGTATTCGCGGTCACCGTGGCCGCCGCGTTGGTCTGCGGCAGTCTCGGCTCCACGCTGGCCTTGTGGCGAGAAAAGACGTTCCAGTCGCTGGCCATGACGGTCCTGGCGCTGGTTTTATGGCTGGCCGTGGGCGAGATCCTGGCCGCGGGGGTGTTGGGCCAAGCATGGGCGGGGCTCTCGGCCGCAGACTGGGCCGTGGCCGTCAGCCCCTGGCAGGCCCTGTTGAAGGCCACTCGGCCCTACATCGAGAACCAACCGGCCTTGGGCCTCTTGGGCACGAGTGTCCATCTGTTCCTGCTGGTGGCATTGGCCCTGGCGCTGGTGCTCAACGGTCTGAGCGTGGCGATGGTTCGGGTGTGGAACGCCACGCGCGAGGCCCGGCCGGCACGACGCGGGGAGCAGTCCGCCGAGGTCCCCGGCGAGAGCATCTGGCACGAGCCGGCCGAGGCGACGGCGACGCAGAATGGGGACAGGTCGATGTTTTCGGCCAGCGTCGATTCGCAAGACCGCGCTTCCTCGCCGAAAAATGGACCAGTCCCCGGCCGCACGCGCGCGGTCTGGGACAACCCCGTGCTATGGCGGGAGATCCGCACGTGGGCCTACGGCCGCAAAATCCTGGTGATCCGCCTGGCGTACCTGGCGCTGTTCGCCCTGGCCGCGGTGATCCTGTGTGGCATGCTTCACGCCCCAGAGCCGTTGAGCCGGGTACAGGGAGCAATGACCCTGGTTCCCTTGTTGTTGTTGAGCCTGGTGCTGGTCAATGCCCAGGCCGTCACGTCGCTGACCAGCGAGCATGACGGCCGGGCGCTGGACCTGCTGCTGGTCAGCGATCTGACGCCCAAGGAGTTCGTGTTCGGCAAGCTGGGGGGCGTGTTTTACAACACCAAGGAGATGGTGCTTTTGCCCATGCTGCTCTGCGGCTACCTGTGCTGGATGGGGGCCCTGAGCCTGGAGAACCTGGTGTACTTGCTGGGCGGCCTGGGCGTGTTGTATTTCTTTGCGGCCGTGCTGGGCGTCCACGCGGGCATGATCTACGAGAACTCGCGGCACGCCATCGCCACGAGCCTGGGAACGGTGTTCTTCTTGTTCGTGGGCGTGGCCACCTGCATGCGGATCATGGTGGCCTTCAGCGGCTCGGCCGGGTCGTTCCATGCCCAGTTGCAGCCGTTCCTGGCCTTCATGATCGGCGGCGGCCTGTCGCTCTACCTGGCCCTGGGCTACCGCAACCCGTCCACGGCCATCGGCGTGGCCTCGTTCCTTTGCCCATTCGCCACGTTCTATGCCATTACCAGTTTCCTGCTGGACTATACTTTGGGAGTGTTCCTGGTTACGGCCGGCGCGTACGGATTCACCACGGCGGCGATGCTCATCCCGGCCATTTATGAATTTGACGTGGCCACCGGGAGAACGACGGCAGAGTAGTTCGAACGGCGATGTCGATGCTGGTTTCCGATGCTCCCTGGCTAATGGTGATGCTGATCCTGCTGGGCGGGTCGGCCTTCTTTGCCGCCGCCGA
>JBEKZQ010000191.1:0-11382 GCA_049509675.1 Thermoguttaceae bacterium
CACGCTCCACGCCTCACGCTCCACGCCTCACGCTCCACGCCTCACGCTCCACGCCTCACGCTCCACGCCTCACGCTCCACCGCATCACAGGAAGTTCATGACCGCGTCGCATTGTTGCTGGTCACTGCTGCTGCGGAAATAGATGGTCACGTCTCCGTCGGAGCTGACCTTGATGGGATGTCCGCCCCAAAGATAGGCGGAGCGGGCGGCCGTGGTACGCGCGCCGAGTTGGTTTCCCACGGCGGGATGGGAACGGATCAGCGCCCCGACGGCCAGCAAGTGGTCGTCGTCGAAGATCGTGGCCCCGTCGACGCAGGCCATTTCCACCAACCGCCGCTTCCGCTTCAGCCCCCCGGCCTTCTTGCCCACGGCGATGTCTTCGATCGAGCGCCCGACGAGCGCTTGGCCCGAGGCCCTCTCGCCCAGCGCGTCGCCGTTGGTCCGCCAGTCGGAGCGGATCATGCTCTCCGTGTTCAGGAGATGGTCTTGCAAGCGGTGTTCCGGATCGTAGACCATCAGGGCGCCCTGGCGGCGAAAACTCAGGTCGAAGACCACCTCGAACAGGTTGGCGCCCACATACGTGCTGCCCAAGCAATAGGAAAGGCTATTCTTGAAAGTCCGCACGTCGTAGATCTTCCATTTGCGTTTCCGCCGCGTGGCCAGCAGGCCGGCCTTGCTCATGATGATCAGGTCGCCCTGGGCGGTGAGATGGGCCGACAGGTCGCCGTCCTCCATGATGCTGAACACCGGGTGCAGGAACTCGGGGTGCAGTTTATACGAGGACATCCTGGCGATTTGGTTCCATTCCACTTCGCCGTAGTGCATCAGGCGCAGGTCGCCGTCCACGGCCAGATAGGAAAACGCCGACGAGGCGAGCTGATCGAAGAATTTTTGCAGCGTGGGGCGCGTGATGTCGCCCACGCCCTGCCCCGGCCGGACGATCAGGTTCAACGCCACGGGCCGGTTCTCGTAGGTACGGCGGGCCACCGTTTCCAGGTACTTGATCAGCCGCGGCCAATCTACCGAGGGGGCGTGCATCCGCAGCCAGTCGATGGCGAAACTCTCCAGCAACACGTCGATCAGGCTGGGAAGACTGATGAAATGCTCCAGCGGCAGTTCCCGGGTGCGGGCCGAGATCCGCGCCAGGAAAGCGCTCAGGTTCGGCGTCAGCTTGCAGTGGTTGCAGAACGAGGCCGCGTGCTCGCGAATGGGCACGGAGTATTTCTCCGGGCCGCACTCCGCCTCATACCAATGGGGCACCAGGCGGACGATTTCTCGACCAATCTCGGCTTCTGTCACTGCGCGTAGCAGGTCGGGGGGCGTCATGGTCGGATCATAGCGAAGATCGCCTTTCGGCCCAATAGCTTTTTGTGGACCAGATAAAAAACGTAACGATTCCGCGTGTGGCTCGTTTATAATACGTGGAACTTCAGAATCCCCAGGAGATCACGCCCATGTTGTGCTGGACACCATTTCAAGGGCCTCGGCAAGGACTGGCGGCGGCCGTGATGTTGCTGGTGCTCGGGATCGCGTCGGCCGCTCCGCAGACGGCGTTCGCCCTTATTACAGGGGGGACAGGGAACAGCCCCCTCCACGATCCGGGCTGGCCCAAGGGCGCAGCCGCAATCTTCAACAGCCCCGCCCGAATCGCCTGGTGGGAAGGGCCACCGTTTGGCGGCGGACAATGGCGTGCGGAATGCCGCGGCGACGCCAAGACCTTCAACGTCGTGCTGGCCGCCTTCGCCAAGCTGGACGTAAAGCGAAAGCGGCTCGTGCTGCACGACGGCGTCGGGCACAGCTTCTGGATCAATCCGAACCGTGAGCCCGCAAAGCAGGCCGAGGCACGGGTGGACTGGGTCTTCATGGTCTGGCAACCGGCGAGTTGGGACCGGCTGCGCAAGCTGCCGGGCGAGCTCAATCCCACCGATGCGGGCGATGCCGACAAGGGCCCGCCGGCTCAGATCGACGTTTACACTGGAGACACGATGCGCTGGTCCGACGTGGTTGTTCCCGAGGGACTTGAGACAATCGACGAACGGTTGCAGGCCCACGGCTTCACGCCGGCCGAGGGCGTCGTGCTCGAAGGCAAGGTCTACGATCTGGCCACCCAGCGGGCCGTTGCCGCGCGCGTGCAATTGCAGCGTATCGAGCCGCAGCCCAAGGGCGGGTATCATTACAAGACCCTGGCCGAAGCGGTCGCCGATGCGCAGGGCCGCTGGATCCTGAAAAATGCGCCGGCGCATTGGCAGCGCGTGGTGGTCGAGGCGGACGGTTATGTGCCCAGGGTCGCCGGCTATGCCCAGTTCGACGACCAGCCCGGCTGGCACTCCTACCGTTGCGGCCTGTCGCGCCCCGCGCCCGTCACGGGCCGCGTAAGCGACGATGCAGGCCAGCCGCTGGCCGACGTCGAGGTGCGACTGGGGGACCTTGTGTGCGGCGCGGCGGGACGCTATGAGTCGCCGCACGAGTATCAGGTCAAGACCGGCGCCGACGGCCACTTCCGTTTCGACCCGGTTCCGCTCGGAAGTGCCACGATTTGGCTGCATAAATCGGGCTACTGCCGTCCGGGATTGGGCATGCCGATCACCACGCCGGCCGAAAATGTCGCACTGCAAATGCTGAAATCTGCGCGGGTCGTGGTCACCGTCGACTTTGCCCGCACGCGCCGGCCCGCTGGCTACATGGTCCACATTGAGCCCGAAGGCGGGGAGAGAGTGGGAACGTGGGGCGGATCGGGAAACATCGACGCGAAGAGCCAGATCTCTTTCGACGATGTGCCGCCGGGCCGGTATGTCCTGCAAGGGCAGCCGAATCCCTCTATCGCCAATCAGCGCACCGAGCCGCTGGCGATCGAACTGAAGGGCGGCCAGACAGCCGAGATCAAGCTGTCGGCCAAGTGAAGCCTAGAGTCGAGGGTCGAGAGCAGGCGGCAAGCGACCGAAGACCGAGGGAGAACGGCGGTTCGCTCGACACCACCCGACCGTTTATGAAAAATCCGCGTTAGAGCCCCGGACACAGCCCGACGGCCGCGAAGATGCCCAGCAGCGACCCGAAGGTAATGATCACGGCCTCCATGCTTTCGGCCAACGGCCAGAGGAATCGGACCACCAGGCCCGCGGTAAATACGAACAGCAGGAGGAGCCCGGCGGGCACAATCACCGGGGCGGCTGCGCCAAACACCTGGGCCACCAGCCACTTGAGCCCCACGCAGATGACCCATACGCCGCCGACATAGTAGCCGCCCAAGGCGAGACACTTGGCGATATCCAGGCGGAGGTCGTCCAGCACCACGTCGCAGCCCAGGTAAGGACAGATCAGGGCGCCGCAAAAAGCCCCTGCGGCGGCCCCGAACATGGCCACGACCGCGACCGCTCCCCACCAGGCGATCAGACTGCACACGACCGCCACGATGGTGGTCAGCACCAACAGGCTCCGCAGCGAGAACTGCCAGCGGCACCTCTCCTCGGATGTTTCCTCGTCATCCGGGTCACGTTCCTCGGGCTGGTCCGTCGGCATGTTCATGGCCGTTTCACTGCGCCCCATTGTACTACACGCGGAGGGGGATTCAAGATGGGCGGCTCTTCCGGTTCTTGGTGTAACCGCCGTGGAATCCAGCCCGATTCATCGGGCTTTCCGCCGCAGGCGGTTCTAGTGTAGTGATTCACAATTGGGTACATTCACGAAGCGGGAACGGTGGGGCAGACATTCTTGTCTGCCATAGGCTGGGCAGGCAGGAATGCCTGGCCCACGGGTTTTTCTCATTGCATAATGAAACCCCATCAGCGTGAACCACAACGCTAGAAGAAAGAAGTCGAAAAAGGCCAGGCCCCGCAAGCACGGCGCCCGTCGGAGCATGGCTTTGCGGCTGGCCATAGTCGCAGCGATTGTGCGGAGGGCAGCATCTCGTGGATTTGTTCGCGTCTTCCTTTGGACCCCTACGGAGCAAGCTTAGCCGGGTGAGAGCTTCTCAAACCCGTCGGGAACCTCCCCGTCCAGGAAATATACGTCGCGGTCGGGACGCGAGCCGGGCGTGTGGACGTTCAACATCTCCAGCGGCTCGTCGGCCGCGATAAACCCGTGGCTGGTGCCGGGGGGGAGCCGCAAGAAATCGCCGGCTGCCAGCGGATACGGCCGGCCATCGAGAATCGCCGTGCCGCTCCCCGACAGGACGTAATAGTACTCCTCGGCCAGGCGATGATAACTGACGCTGGTTCGCTCGCGGGGCCCAATGGTTACGCGATACGCCGTTCCGGCCGCTTCCTCGTCCGGTTCGATCAACGATTCGATCGCGTAGGGCCCCAACTGTTGAACCCGGGCGGGATCGCCGCTATGGCGGTGGATCAGGCTCATGGGCGTTTTGTGCGTGTCGGACATTGACGTGCTTTCTGGAAGGCGCCCCCTCACCCCGGCCCTTTCCCATCCCGTCGCGAGCGACGGGCGGGAGAGGGGGATCTATATCGCTTAAACGGTTGAATTCTCCGCGGCGGCGGCCAACAACATCTCGCCGTTGCCGTCCGTATGCCTGCGGTGCAAGTGCCGCAGTTCCAGGAAGAGCCAAATGCCGGTCAATAGCGACGATGAAAAATCGGCCGTGGGGATTGCCGCCCACACGCCGTCCAGTCCGAAGAACCGCGGCAGGATCAACAGCATGGGAATCAGGATCAGGATCTGCCGCGAAAGGCTGAGGAACATCGAATGCACCGGCTTGCCCACGGCCTGGAAATAACTGGCGCTGACGATCTGGAAGCCGATCAAGGGCGACATGAAAAACGCGATCCGCATGGCGTGGCTTCCCAGGCTTATCTGCGACTGGTCGGTGGAATCGAACAGGCGAATCAACAGTCCGGGCGAGAGCATGGCCAGCAAGAAGCCGACCAACGACACGGCCGAGGCGGCCAAAACGCCCGTCTGCAACGCTTGCTTCACCCGATCGAATCGTTCGGCCCCAAAGTTGTAGCCGATGATCGGCTGGGAGCCCTGGCAGATGCCGACCACCGGCATGAAGAACACCATCATGATGGACCACATAATGCCCCACACGGAAATGGCCAGCGCACCGCCGTAGTCTCCCAGTTGATGGTTCAGGATGCTGTTCAGGACGCTGGCGGCAATCTGCATCAAGCAGGGAGGCGAGCCGATGGCCATGATCGCGAGGCAGATCGGCCAGCGCAAAGGCAGGTTCCGCAAACGGATCTTCAGCAGGCTGCGACCGCCCAGGAAGTAGGCCACGACCCAGGCGGCCGAGACCGCCTGCGAGAGCACCGTGGCCAGGGCCGCCCCTTTCATGCCCCAGTGGAAGATGAAGATAAAGACGGGGGCCAGGATCGCGTTCAGGAGCACGCCGATGAGCATGGTGAACATGGCGACCCGGGGATTTCCCTCGCCGCGAATCGTGGCGTTCAGACCGAAGCCGACGGTCTGGAAAACCGTGCCCAGCATGAGCACTTGCAGGTAATCCTTGGCGTAGGCGAAGAAGACCTCTTGGGCGCCGAACGCCCGCAACAGCGGATCGAGGTAGAAAAGTCCCACGGCGCTGAGCAGCGACGAGGTAACCACCAACAGCATCAGGGCGTTGCCCAGCACCTGTTCGGCCTCGGCCCGCTTCTGCTCGCCCAGCCGGATCGACACCAGTGCGGTAGCGCCCAGGCCGATCAACATGCCCAGGGCCATGGCCAGGAGCATGAAGGGCAGAGCGATGGTGATGCCGGCCAGGCCCAATTTGCCGATGGCCCGGCCGACAACGATGCGATCGACCAGGTAATACAACGCCTGGGCCATCATGCCGACGATCGCCGGCAGCGAGAAAGCGAACAGCAAACGGGGAACGTTTTCCTCCGCCAGGCGTTTGGATCGATCCATCACTGCGTCCGTAGGGTCTGCGACAAACCATCTATCTTATCAGATTTTCAGCACTGCTGGGCAAGCCGGGCACCGACCGGAGGTTGGTTGTGGCACCCAACCGGTAATGTCGAAATGGACAGACCACTAGCCCGGATTATTCATAAACTGTAGCGTGGCGTCGAGCAAACCGTGGTTCTGGTGGGTCTTCGGTCGCTTATCAACTTACCGTTTTATGACACAGCGCCCGAGAACGATTGATCGGTTTGCGAGACCCACCATAGGTTTGCGCGACCTTGACCCACCCTACTTGAATAATCCGGGCTAGCGCGTTTACACGGGCGCACCACCCGGTGGGGGTGTTTGGGGTGGGCTTCGGGGCACCACTATGCCAACGGAGAAAAAATTTTCACATAACACGTGACAAATTTTTCAGATCGTGGTAGCATATCTCCCGTATTGTCAACTGCGGCGGTCTGCCGCGAGGCGCAGGCGGTAAAGCGCGATAAACCTTCGAGCCGAGCGTAGCACGTGCCGCAAATGTCGTTGCCTGTTCATACTACCTAGAGGGGTATTCGCGGGTCTCATGCCGGGTTTGGCGAAATCCGCCCGTTGCCTCACCGCAGCCGGCGGCGCGAAAACCCAAAATCGTGGCCATGGAGTTGCGCTGTTTCAGTGATTCACGACCGTTCTTCAAGAAATCGCGGGGTGCGCTATGAGTCGCGGCAATTCGTGTTTCGTGCTTCTCGGCGTTCTTACATCGGCCTTGACCAAGGCTGCGTCGCAGGCCCGGGCTGTCAGCAATGCCTGGCGGACCCTAACGCGGCAGCAGCGTAAACTCGTCAAGTCGGTTGCTTTGATGGCGCTGGCCACGGCACTGGCGGTCCAGGCAGCGCCGCCGGTCTCGGCCGCATCCCTGACATGGACCGGCAGCACGAACAATTCATGGAGCCTTGCCGGCAGCGATGTCAACTGGAGTGGGAGCAGCCCCTACACCGACGGCATCGACGCCTACTTCGACGACAGCAGCTCCATTACCGGCATCACGATCGCTCCCCCCGGGGTTCAACCCTCCAGCATCACGTTTGCGAACATCAACAACTTTTATACCTTCAGCGGTGCAGCGATCGGGGGTGCAGGCATGGTCACTCTTAGCGGCTCGGGCAGCGTGGCGTTCAACAGCGCCAACACCTACACCGGCGGCACGTCGATTAACTCCGGAACGCTCCAGTTGGGCAACGCCAACGCCCTGCAATACAGCACCGTCACGCTCAACGCGGCCAGTGGCGGCCTGGCCTTCGCGTCCGGCCCCGGGACCTTCAATCTCAACGGCCTGGCCGGCAGCGGCAGTTTCGCCTTGAGCAACGCGTCCGGCAACCCCGTTACGCTGCAAGTCGGCGGAAATGGCGCATCGACCACGTTCGCGGGCAACATCGCCGCCAGCGGCGGCACCTTGGCAAAAGTCGGCGGCGGAGTGTTGACCTTGAGCGGCTCCAACCTCTACAGCGGCGGCACCATCATCTCCGGCGGCACTTTGGCGCCCGCTACCGTGAACTCACTGGGTTCGGGCAACATCTACCTTGCGGGCGGCACGTTGCGGCCGAACAACGGCGGCGCGCCGGGACTCACCGCGCAGTATTACGAGAACAATTACCCCGGCCACATAAGCAGCGCGAGCCTGGCCAACTTCTATAGCACCTACGTCAATGCTATGACCCTGAAGTTGACAGACAACATTACCCAGGACGTTGTCGGCGGGACCACCGGGGTCTTTTCCTTCGACACCAACAACGCAGGGTCTCATTTCCCCTCGCCGTATAACTATGGCGCCGGCGGCGTAACCATCCCCCCCGGTAGCGCGCAGGTTAACAATTGGGCCGCCATGTACACCGGCTATTTCTACGCGGCGACAGGCGGCCAGTACAGTTTCAGCACCTCCAGCGACGATGACAGCAGGGTGTGGATCAACAACGTAGACGCGGCCGTGGTGGTAAACGGCACCGTCGGCCAGGGCGAGCCGGGCAACCCGACAATCACGCCCGTCACCTTGGCTGCCGGCACTTACAATCCGATCACGGTCGGCTACGACGAGGGCAACGGCGGCTTCGGCCTGCAGGTCTTCTACACGCCGCCGGGCGGCGCCCAGGCCACGATCCCCATGTCGCTTCTGACGGTTGCGGCCCCGTCTACCTTCGCCAACAACGTGGTGGTCAACAGCAATTCCACGCTCGACCTCGGCGCGCTGACCACCGCCCCCAACACGTCATTTAATTCGCTCAGCATCGGCGCTACCGGCGCGAACACGCTGCACGTGATCGGCGGCGGGACTGCCACCGCCAGCTTCGGCTCCACGAACATCGTCAATACGCCGACCTTCGACGTGCAGGGGTTCAATGTTCTCAACTTGGGCCCGATCATGGGCGCCGGCGGACTGAACAAGAACGGCAGCGGCACATTGCTCATGTCTGCTTCCAGCAACTACACCGGCGGCACGACGATCAACCTCGGCACGGTGCAGGTCAACAACGCCGCCAGCATGGGCGCCGCCGGCCCCAGCAACGTCGTGGCGATCAACAACGGCATCTTGGAGGTGGTCGCCGGCTTCAGCGACTCCAACCAGATCGTCTTCAACGCCCCCGGCGCCGCCTTGCAGGTCGATGCCGGCCAGACGTACAGCAACAGCACGACCTTCCGGGTGACCCTCGGCAGCGCGGTCAACAAGACCGGCCCCGGCACGCTCTTGATGCAGACCCCGACCCTCCTGCCCCGCGCGAATCTGACGGCCAACGGCGGCACGATCGATCTGGGCGGCCAGACGCACACCGTCGGCGCCGTCTCCTTCAGCGGCGTCTCCGTCACCGGCGGCAGCCTGGCGGGCGCGTCGTACGTCGTCAACAGCGGCGCAACGACCGTCACCGCCAGCCTTCTCAACAACGTACCTTTGACGATCAACAGCGGCGGAACCCTGAACGTCGCCAACGCAGGTGCGCAGACGCTCGGCCCCGCCGTCCTTTCTCTCAATGGCGGCAACCTGACGATCGGCACGAATCTCGCGGCTAACGGTTTGACAGCCAAGTTCTATACCCCCGACCCCAGCCTCGGGACCGGAACCGCCAATACCCCAAACCAGGCGTTGTTCAACACCCTTAGCGGCATCAACAGCTTCATCGCGAACACCGCCACGCTGGTGTACACCACCAACACGAGCGCGGGCAGTGGCGTGGGCATGAACTTCCCCAACCAGAATGGCGGCAATCCCTTCACCAGCATCAACTACACGGGGGCCGACTACTACACCGGCATTTTCACCGGTTACATCAATATCCCCACCACCGGCACCTATACCTTCTCCACGCAAAGCGATGATGGCAGCGTGCTGTTCTTGGACAACAACAACACGCCGGTCGTCAACAACAACTTTTACCAGGGCATGAGGACCCAGGCCAGCACGGCGCAGTCCCTGGCCGCCGGCAATCACCCCATCACCATCGCCTACTATCAGGGCATGGGCGGCGCCGGTCTGATCGCCTGCGCCGACGCCAGCGGCACGAACTACATTCCCAACAGCCAACTCTCCTCTTTCGTTCCGACGAATCCCACCTCTTACACCAACTCGGTCGCGCTCACGGCCGACTCGTCCATCACCCCCTACGGCAGCGTAACCATGGGCGGCCTGTCGATCGGCAGCAACCAGTTGCACGTCGTGGCCGGCCAGGGCGTGGGTTTGACCTTTTCGGGCCCGACCACGCTCAGCGGATCGCCCAACTTCAACCTCGATGCCAATGTCAGCCTGGTTCTCCAGGGCGCGGTGTCCGACGGTGGTTCGCCGCGAACCATCACCGAAAGCGGTGCCGGACTGCTGGCCCTCACTAACCCTGCCGACTCCTTGATGGCGGGAAGCAACTTCCAACTTTCGGGCGGCTCGCTGCAGGTAATTGGCCAGCAGTCGCCTTTGGGCGGCCCGGCCACCGGTCCGCTCGGCGCCGCCTCGGTGACGCTCAACGGCGGAGCCTTGGTGCTCACCGCTACGAGCACTACGCCCATCACCTTCGACGTGAACCAGGGCAATGCCGTCACGCTGTCGAGCACGGGCAGCGGCGGCGCCATCCTTGCCGCGAACCTGGGCAGCACCGCGGGCTCGAACAGCGGCACGGTCACCCTCGTGGGCAGCAACGGCGGCCTGGTGGTTCCCACGGGCCAGACTTTGAACCTGGGAGTCGCCAACGGCTATACGCTCAACATTGATCACGGTTTGGTGCTCAACAATAGCGGCACGATCTCCGTCGGACCGGGCAGCGTTTCCTTGAGCGCCAGCAACAACGGCAACCTGAGCCAGTCCGTCGGGACTTTGACCGCCGTCAGCGGCGGCATCCTGACCCTGCTCGATCCGATGAGCAGCGGTTACTATGCCCCGGCCGCCACGGGCACCGTGGTCTTGGCCAGCACCTACTCCGGCCTGCTAGCGAACCTGGCCCCGGCCAGCGGAGGCACCCTGGTAATCAACAGCAACGTCACCGCCGGCACGCTGAACGTCGCCGGCGGCGGCTACTTTGCCAACAACAGCTCCTCTTTCGGCCCCACGACCACGACGCTCTCGCTCAATGGCGGCACGCTCGGCGCCACCACGGCCTTGACCGGCAGCAATGCCGTCGCCAACCCCTTGACCTGGGGCGCAACCCCCACGCTGAATTTTTCCGGCGCGTCGAACCTGGAACTGAGCGGTTCGTTGGGCCTCACGAGCGGCACTTGCAATCTCAATGACCCCGCCACGCATGGAACCCTCTCCGGCGTGATCAGCGGCTCCGGGGGACTCAACATCACCGGCTATCCGACGTTGACCGGCTCGAACACCTACAGCGGCGGCACGACCTTGAACAACGCCACCAACGTAGCGATCTACAACAACCGGGCGTTCGGCACCGGGACGATTACTTTCAACAACGGTGGATTTCAGGCAACTACTACCCCGTTGACGGGTGCAAATGCCGTCGCCAACCCCTGGACGATCGCTGCCGGCTCGGCTGCCTACTTTAATGGCGCAAATGCCTATCAGCTTTCCGGCAGTGCTTCGCTCGCGACCGGCAACGAGAGCATCCACGTCACCAACCCCGCCTTGACCGTCACCCTCTCCGGAGTGATCAGCGGCACCGGTGCTACGCTTATCCGCGCCACCGATGCCGCCAATCAAAGCAACGGCACGGTCGTCATCAGCAATTCGGGCAACACCTTCGGCGGCGGGTTCACGCTGCAAAGCCTGGGCGGCAATATCGATGTCCAGGGCGCCAGCACGACCCTCAGCAGCGGCACTGTCGGTAGCGGCCCTCTGGGCACCGGAACCATTACCCTCGGCAGCGCGAACAACGGCTGGATCAACCTGGAGAACACCGCGCCGGTCGCCGTGACCTTGGCCAACCCAATGAGGATCTACGACGCCTGTGGTTACGCGAGCGTGGCCGGCCTGACCTTCAGCGGCCCGGTGACGTTGACCGGGCCAGGCAACAATGGGACCAATGGGATCATCGACTTCTGGCTCGGCACGAACAG
>JBEKZQ010000192.1:0-11281 GCA_049509675.1 Thermoguttaceae bacterium
CTTTCGGCAACGAAGTCTCCGACTGCACGATCACCGATGGCGGCAACCTGTTTCCGAGTTGCGTGGCCGTTTGGATCGGCCAATCGCACGACAACACGATTGCCCACAACGACATCCACGGATTCTGGTATACGGCGATTTCCAGCGGTTGGACCTGGGGCTATGCCAAGTCGGCGGCCCAGCGGAACATCGTCGAGTACAACCATATCCACCACATCGGCATGAAATCCGAGGGCGTCTCGCCGATCCTCAGCGACATGGCCTGCGTCTACACGCTGGGCGACCATGAGGGTTCGGTCATTCGCTTCAACCGTTTCCACGACGTGGGCGCATTGAAGTACGGCGGCTGGGGCATCTACTTCGACGAGGGGACGACCCACATCCTGGCCGAAAACAACCTCGTTTATCGCACCACGCACGGCGGTTTCCACCAGCATTACGGCAAGGAGAACACCTTCCGCAACAACATCCTGGCCTACGGACGCGACGCCCAGATCCAGCGGTCGCGCGTCGAAGACCATCGGAGTTTCACTTTCGAGCGGAACATCGTACTTTCGGACAAAGGCTCGTTGCTGTCGGGCGACTGGAGCAAGCCGAACGCATCTTTCGACCACAACACCTATTGGCACGAGGGCGGGGGCGAGATCCGCTTCGGCGACCGAACCTGGGAAGAGTGGCGGAAGGCCGGCATGGACGAACACTCCAAGATCGCCGATCCGCACTTCGTCAACCCGGCAGGCGGCGAATTCAAGCTCACCACCGATTCGGACGCGGCGCTGGCCGGGTTCAAGCCGTTCGACCTGTCAGAAGTGGGGCCGCGATAATGGCCACAGCCTTCAGCAGATTCTCACACTTGAAGGGCGTTCCTTTCTTGTGCTTGGTGCTTGCGTTTGGCGGGGCAGACGCGGCCCAAGTCCCCATCGTCTTCAAGGTTTCTGAAGGAGTCCGGCCGGTCCGGCTGACCACCGTCTATCCTACGGAAATCGATGGTCCCCTGGTCAATCCTTACTGCGGCTGGGGCATTTGGGCCGGACCGAGGTTCTTCGACAGCCGCCAGTTCTCCATTGAATATAACACCAAGGGTTTCGGGAATGATGCGCCGTTGTTCAGTTGGGTGCTGATCGATTGGATGTGGTCGGACCTGGAGCCGAAGGAGGGCCAGTTCGACTGGAAGGGCCTGGATGCGATTGTCGATTACTGGACAGCCCGCAACAAGCAACTCGTCGTAAGGCTCTGGGTGACGACCGACCCTGGCTGGGCCGGAGCGCCCGGCAACAAGGCCTGCCCCGACTGGCTCTGGGACGCCGGCGTCAAGTACCACAGTTACAACGGTGAAGGCGGTGCCGAGCAACGCTGCCCGGCATACGCCGACCCGACTTGGGAAACGATCTATCTGCCCAAGCTCAAGCGATTCCTTGCCGCGTATCGCGACCGCTATCACAAGCCGGGCAACCCGATCATCCTGGACCACGTGATGGGCTTTGGCGACTGGGGCGAGTGGCACACGATGTGGTCGCATTACCGCTGGCCCAGCCGCGAGAAGCGGCGCGAAGTGCTGGGCAAGGCCATCGGAACCTATCTCGATGTTTTCGCTCCCCACCAGGACGCCAAAGAGCCGGTCCGCCGGCTGGCCATTGCCCATGTCTATGATGACGACTGCGGCGGCGACACGCCACTGGATCAGGCGATGCACCGCCAGGCCCTGGACATCGCCGTCGCCAAGGGTTTCGCCCTGACCCGCAACGGCTTCATCGACGGGCTGGGCGGGTGGCCCAATGACCTGATGGCGCGGTACTGGAAGACCAACCAGCTCGTCGCCGAGGCCAACTGGTCGTACGAGCAGGTGAAGTGGGACAAGACCCACGGGACGATGGCCGAGCATGTGGACGCCTATGTCAAATGGCACTCGGCCCACGCCCACATGTACATGCACGCCGACAGTTACCGGCAGGCGATCAAGGAGGACTGGGCCGAAGTCGAGCGCGCCTTGCGGCCGGGAGGCATTGGCTATCGCTTTCTGGTGACTTCGGCATCCTGGGAATCCACACGTGCCCCCGGCCAGACCCTTACTCTCCGGCAGCAATGGATCAATCGCAACAGCAGTTGGTGCGTCTATCCGTATCGACTGAAGCTGTATCTGATGGATTCCGGTGGCAAGGTGGCGTGGTCCGGCATCGACGAGGCGTTTGACCCGCGTCCGTGGGTGAGCGGCGCCGATTACCCGGTCGAGAGCGGCTTCCGTTTGCCGGAGGATTTGAAGCGCGGAACGTACGAGCTGTGCATCGCGCTGGCCGATGCGTCCGGCACGCCCAGAGTTCGACTGGCCATTACCGGGGCAGACGAGTTGCGTCGCTATCGGCTGGGATCGGTGAACATCAAGCCCGTCGGCACACCTCAGTTGGCGGTCGCCAAGGCCCCGGATGGCGCGCCCGTTTCGCAAGCCCGCTATCGCGTCCGCCTTCGTGCCGTGGGCACGGGCAACTGGCAGACCGCGCCGGTATATGCTTTTTTCCAGCAATACGATTACAACGATGCTCTCACCGCCGAACCGCAGTTCGTGATTTGCGAGTCCACCGGCGACATCGAGGTCGAAGTAACGGTTGTCGGACCGGCCAAGTCGCCCGTGCTCCGGCCGCTGAGCCGTCACATTGCCCTCAAGCAGGACGGTCAAACCCTGCGTTTCACCATCAACGACGCCGCTCGCCAGATCTGCCTGGAACTCAACGACGACCCGCGTCACCCGCTCCTGCTGTTCACCAGTCCGGCCGAAACGAATGTCCCGAAGGCGAATACCGAGCACGTGACCTACTTCGGCCCCGGCTACCACAAGGCAGGACCGATCAAGTGCTCGGGCAGCGAGGCGAATGGTAGAACGATTTACCTCGCGCCGGGTGCCGTGGTGGAAGGTTCCGTGGACATCTCGGGAAACGAAGGGGTGACGGTCCGCGGGCGAGGCATCCTCTACTCCCCGTGTCCCAAGGACGGAAATGCCCCCGTGCCCCTGGCCATTTTCGACTCGAAGAACGTGCGCGTGGAGGGCGTCGTGGTCGTGAACCGCGCCGACCAGTGGTCCGTCCGCCCCACGGCAAGCCGCAACGTCACCTTCGAGAACTTCCATCTTCTTTCCGAGATTCGCGACGGCCTGGACATCGTCAATTCGCAGTCGGTGACCGTGCGCGGCAGTTTCATTATGGCGCACGACGATGCGATCTGCCTGAAGGGAATGGACTACGGCAAGAGGCAGCCCGTCGAGGACGTGCTCGTCGAACGATGCGTCATCGCCAACATGGGCGGCGGCAACTGCCTCGAAATCGGCTATGAAAGCGTCACACCGGTGTACCGGCGATTGACGTTTCGCGACCTCGACCTCATCTACAGCCTACCCAATGGAGAAAAGCCCGACCCGTACTGGCCCGAGGCGGCCATTTCGATTCACCCGACTCAGATGACTGAATATGGCGATCCTGCGTACATGGGTACGATGCCTCCAGTCCACGACGTTACCTACCAGCGAATCCGCATCGAGCGATGCGAGGACGACTACCTTTTCGACATACGTCCCAACCGCGACAGCCCGGGCAAGGGCATCGAGAACATCCGCGTCGAGGACGTGGCGGTCGTCGGCGGCCCGGCCCGGCCTTCGCGCGTGGTCGGCCGGAAAGACCATCCGATCCGCAAGGTGAAGTTTCATGCGTTGAAAATCCTGGGCAAGCCCATTACCAACGCCCAGCAAGGACAATTCATCATCGAAAACGTCGAATCAGTATCCTTTGACAAGTCCGACAGATGAAAGAGAGGAAACGTCCCATGTCTATGACACAACTGTCAGCCCGATTTGCGATCTTCGGCGTTCTGTGTCTCGCGCCGTTCTCGGTTGTGGCTGGTGAACCGAGTGCCAATGAGGCACCGAATGCCACGGCCCGGAGCGTACTTGCCTACACGCCGCCGGCGGGCACGCCCGAGGCCCATGATATTGACATCAAGGTCAACGGCAAACCGGTGTTTATTGTGTTCCGTGACAAACAATCTGCAGGGCGAAAGATGTTCCGCACGGCAGAGCGATCGCCAGCCAGGAATACGGATTGGTTCCGGGACGCGAAATATGGCGTTTTCATGCACTTCCTGCCTGGCGACGCGAAGAGTCTGGCCCTGGTCGACGAGTTTGACGCGGAGTCGCTGGCCCAGCAGGTCCAGTCCCTGGGGGCCAAGTACTTCGTCATTACGCTGGGGCAGAACTCCGGCTACTTCAACTCGCCCAACGGCGCCTACGACAAAATCACCGGCTACGCGCCCGGCGAGCGGTGTTCCGTGCGCGATCTGCCGCTGGCGCTCCACAAGGCGTTGGCCCCCAAAGGCATCCGCCTGATGCTCTACTTGCCCTGCCAGACGCCCAACGAAGACGCCCGCGCTCAAAAGGCGTTCGGGCTGCCCGAGGGGGCCAAGGACCAGCCGCTCGATATCCCATTCGCGAAGCGCTGGGCGGAGGTGATCCGCGAATGGTCGGACCGCTATGGCGACAAGGTGGCCGGATGGTGGTTCGACGGCGGCTACGAGCACGTCCGATTCAACGAGACGATCGCTCGCACCTATGCGGATGCGGCGAAGCACGGCCACCCCCACGCCATCGTGACGTTCAATCCGGGCGTCAAGCTGATCCACTACACCGCGGCCGAGGACTACACGGCCGGGGAGTTGAACGAGGCTTTCGGCGTCGTCCCGAAATCGCGCCGGTTGAACGGTTCGCAGTGGCACGCATTGACCTACCTGGGCCACTCTTGGGCCGAAAGAGACACGCGGTATCCCGCGGCTTCCTGGGCCGCATGGGTCAAGAGCGTCATCGCGCGCGAAGGCGTTGTGACGCTCGGAATGGGGCCGAACTATGACGCCAAGTTCGGGCCGATTGGCGCGTTGTCCGAACCGCAGGTGAAGCAAGTTATGGCAATCAAGGCGGCCTTGGAACCACCCTAATCCCGGAAGTCACATTTTGAAGGACTCGGTGCAATCCCTCGTCCTTTTGGATAAGGGGACGGCTATGCACGGCCCCAATATCACGCTAGAATTACGGTGTTCTGAGTCGCTCGGCAGTAGCAGGATTTGACAGAGGGCCGGAGATTTCTGCCCAGCTTTTCTGCCAGTGACGTTTTGTGTTGTTTCTAAAGTGTTACTGCGAAAGCAGTTACAATCAAGTCCCCGTAGCTCAATTGGATAGAGCGTCGGCCTCCGGAGCCGAAGGTTTCGTGTTCGAATCACGACGGGGATACTTAAGCAGCGTAAGGACTTACGACAATTCCCTGAACCCGCTCCGTACCAAATTCCGTACCATTCAGTAGGCCCCACGCCCGGTAACAGCGGGCGTGGAGCCGAGCCGACCTTTCGATCAGCCCTTGGGTTTCCAACAAGGTTCTTTGATCGGAGGGTTGAAAAATGGCACGTCCTAACAGCATCTGGTTCCGCAAGGACATCGGATGGTGGATGGTTACCCTGAACGGCCAGAAGATTCGGCTGGCCAAGGGTAAGGAAAACAAATCTGATGCGGAGCGGGCTTTTCATGAGCTGATGGCGGTCCGGCCGCAACGGCCGGATACCCTCGATTCTCGCGTGTGCGATTTGGCAGAAGCCTTCCTGGAGTTTGCCAAGAACAAGAAGTTTTCCCCTGACACCTACCGCAACTATCGCTTTTATTTGATGGGCTTCTGCGGGTGTGCGGGGTATCGTCTGGCCCGTGAGGTCATTCCAAACCATGTGACCAACTGGCTCACTGCCCCGAAGGAAAACGGGGACCCGAAGGAATGGAACGACACCACCCAGTACAACGCGAAACGAACCGTCTTCCGGCTTTTCTCTTGGGCTAAAGAAGAAGGTCTGCTCGCCAAGAATCCCCTCGCCGGCATGACGCGGGAAAAGCCCGAGCCGAAGCGGCGATGCTTGACGGAGGGAGAATACTGCTCGCTGCTTCGCGGTGCCCGGCGTCCGTTTCGGGTTCTTCTCTGGTCTTTGATGGAGACGGGTGCCCGCCCGAGCGAACTGCGACGGCTCAAGTGGGACGAAGTCAACGGCACCAAATGCACGATCAGAAAGCACAAGACGGCCAAGAAGGTCCGCAAGCCCCGCGTGATTTACCTGACCGAACGGATGCAGAAGCGATTGAACCAACTCAGGAAGCGGTCCACATCCTCGTACGTGTTCGTCAACAGCCGCAACGAGCCCTGGACGGCAAACGCCGTGCGTCTCCAAGTAGACCGGATCAAGAAACGCTGTGGTGTGGCCGACGACGTGTGCGTCTATTTGGTCCGTCACACCTACGCCACCTGGGCGTTGGTGCGGGGCGTCGATCCGGCAAGTCTGGCGGAAATACTCGGTCATGCGGATACGAATATGATCATGGAGGTGTACTTGCATCTCGCCGATCAGAAGGTTTACATGTCGGATGTTGCCGAGCGGGCGGCACGACGCCCCGGCCGGCCCAAGCCTCCCGCAAACGGGAAGCGTTCAGGTGAGTGAAGGCACTCGGTGCGTGTGTTCGCGGGTTGGTGAGGCTCTTGCCGCGTCGCGGCACTGTGTTTTTTCGGATGAAGTTCTCCAATTCCGAATCTTCGATTCGGATCGTGCCGCGGCCAAGGCCAAAGCGGTGGTAGCGGAGGCATTTTCCTCGCAGAAGCCAGTAGACGCACGTTTCAGTAACGCTTAGCGTCTGAGCCACTTCCTTTACGGTCAACAACATGGTTCAGGACTCCCGGCCACGTTTGTATCGGTCAAGGTGGGTTTGATGGAAGCGAATCGTCCCGCGTCCGACGCCTACGCGGACGTGGTCGATTTCCTGGTTGGCCACCATGCGGTAGACCAAGGCTTTGGAGATCGCAAGGTATTCTGCCGCTTCCGGGACAGTAAGCAGTCTTCGCAAATCGGGGTCATTGGAAGGCATAGCTACGAAATCTCCTTCAGCGACTAGACGACCCATTGCCGGCCTGGTCAAGAGGCCAGCCATCAGGGCTTCGCATTGGGTTCTGTGGCGGGGCATTTCGGTGTCGTCGCTTATTTCTTCTCGCGGTTATCCGTCTTGATCGCAGCCAAAGCTGGGGCACACTTCAACGGGCCGAGGGCAGAGAACACGTAGTTTCGCAGCGCCTGGATATAGGCAATTTGGCAGCAGGGGTTGTACCAAGCCTCGGTGCGGCGGTGCCCCCACAATTCATAGGGCATGCTGCGATGCTTGCAGAAACGATGGATTGCAGCGAGGTCCGCGAGGGGGCCGGCATAGCCAATGGCCAGATCGGGTCCACCCGCTTGAGCCACCAAAGCATCCGGTATCTTGCCTAGGTTCTGCGGTATATCCAGGAGCCCAACTGGCGTCCACGACGCAGCGGATTCGGGCGAACGTCGCAGAATCTGCAAGTAAATAGCCGTAACCATCAACTGATGGTCCACATACAATTCCGCCTCCAACAACGGGTCGGACTGGGGCAATGCTGTGGCCTGCGATACCATGAACAACTCAAGTGGGGTGCGGTGCATGCGAGGGAACTGAAGGTATCCGGGGACGGGTGATTCCCGACTGTAGAGCGTCCGTATGGTAGAAGCCGAAGTTGTGTAAATGTTCACCCAGGGATAGTTGATCTCACGTACCCGGACGTTCGGGCTGCCAATCTGCCGGGTGAAGCAACCTGGTTTCGTGAATTTCTTACCCACTCCGAACTCGGGTGGTAGATATTCACCGTTCCAAAAGTGGAAATCCAATGTAAAAATATGGAAGCGTGGATCCGGTTCGTCGGGCGACCACCGCACGAAAGGCTCGTCAGCCAAGGCTATGTCATTGGGAGAAATGAACGGCCGCACGGTAGAATGGCATTCGATTTGCCCCTCATCGACCAGCGATTTAATCACTGGGAGAAGACGCTGGCGGGCAGCCTTGCGTTGAGTGGCGTTCTTGGGCTTGCCCAAGAACGCGGCACCAAACTGGCCGATGTCCGCGGCACGAATACGCCGGTGAGCGTCTAGAATCCGCTCTCGAAGAGTCTGGTGCGAAAGGTCGGGGGTCATTGCTGGTCTCTCTGAGCAACGGCCAACAACGCAACTTCACCCCTACTGCCGGGGGGCAGATACGGACTGACGCTTGTTGTCGGCACGTTACCCGAGCAACCAACCCAACAGTCTGGGAGGAAACCCTCTTTCGCCCAGAAAAACTGAGCCCAGCCAACCTAGGGTTGCCGGTTCGGGGACGTGGTTTGAATTACTTGGCGGTCTTGGCACAGAACAAAGTATCGAATCCCAACCAATACCGCAGTTTATTCTATCGAAACGCTGGCAGGCCGTCAAGAATCGCCACTTTGGTTTCTTGCGGTACGCTTTGCCTGTCCGAAAGAGCATTGCAGGTTACTTTGTTTTCAGCCGGCTCGTCGAGAAGCCCCACCGAAGGCACACCCCTGGAAAAGCTAACCGACTCGGTTACAATAGTACTCTTCCCACCCAATTGGGCCTATTGATGGAGATTCCTACTCATCACTCGCCTGGGGGGAGATCGCGTTGCCGTCGAAGCCGAACCGCTGTTCCGCCCTGATGTCTTGCGGCCTCATTTGAAGGGGTTTCAACTGCCAAGGCGTTGGAAACCTACCGGGCCATTCTTTGCAAGTGGGCCGATATGCTCGCGTCCGGTAAGGCGGACCGTCTCAAAGAATAGGAAATGGGGATTTCATGAATCAAGAGTTGGTGGAAAGGCTACGGGATTTGGCCAAGGAAGTGGAACAGTCGGAGGGCGACCTTCTGTTCGTGTCAACCGACGAGAAGGCGATTGTCGAAGCGGCGAAGGCCATGGTGGACGGCGGCACGGTTCCCTACAAGGTCATTGGGGCGATGCTGTATTACGTTGCCGACATGGCGGAAGAGTAAGGCGGGATTTTGATTCCGAGAGTCATCAAGGGGCGCATCCGGTTACGGATGCGCCCTTGGACAAAGAGGTTAAACCCTCGCGACCGGGGGGGGCTCGTGCCGACGCGATAGAAAGAGGATGATAGGAGTCGTGACGTTGGGCAAGCGTGGTGCCGGGAAAGACGCGATGAATCAGGTGTTTTTTTTCAGCCAGAGGCGTGATCATCGCCGATGGTAGCACGTCCGAAAACGCTACACAAAGTTCTTGTGACGGTATTTTACGGCGATCTGAAACGGCCGGCTGCCCGGCCGGCCACGGCATTTCGGCCGCGGGTTCGTTGCTAGGCTGGTTCGGTGCCATTGACCGTTACCGCTTTGGCCTTCTGCTGGTAGATCCAAGTATGAACGTCCGCAGCCGCCTTCGCCAGGTTCGGTAAGTCCCGGTCTTCAAACGACGTGGACTCGCCCCAAACATTGCCGTCCCGGTAAACGCGGCAATAGGTCGAATCGTAGAAATAGCCGGCCGAAGCGGTGTTTCGCAGCCAAACCGCGGCTGAGACATTGCCGTAACGGAGCTTGAAGACTGGTTTCGTGGTGTTCTCGGACATAAAGCACCTCCATTGGTTTGCATTTATCTCTGTTATGGCGGCACCAGGAGCCGCGGTTGCTTATCGCGTGACGGGCTTGGACTTCGCTGCCGCTGGTAGTTATCCGCCAGGGCCTTTTCGACCAAGTGGCTGAATTGGCTACGGGCTTCCCATGACCAGTCGCGGTACGATGCAACCAAGGGCTATGGAGCCAAAGCGTGACTTTCTCCTTGGGCACGACCGGCGATGTGGCCTTGCCCAACGGCCGACCGCGATGCGACCCCGCCGGGCGGGACGGGGCGGGACCGTCGGCTGCCCTGCCGATGGCCGCCGGAAATTGAGCGATGGTGGTCGCCGATGCCGGAAGGGGGCTCGGCCATCGCTTCTCCTGCAACAAGATTCCGTCCAGAACGCCAAGTATGCCGCCAGGCTGTTTGCTCATGGCAACACCCGCCCCAACCGGGCGAGTGCGTCCTGCCGGCACGGGTCGCGGTCCCAACGATTCCGCTATAGCAGTAGTCGGGTGCGATGGCTGTCTTGGCATCACTGTCCGGCGGTGGTGGCCCCGGACCCCATCGCATTGGTGGTATGTAACGTATTCAATAGTAGTAGTTCTGTGTGCCTTTGAATAGTTGCTGTCCTCTGAATATCGCTGGCGGACCATTGACTTCTTGAAAGTTGAGGATCATAAATACGGCTATTACCGTACCCGCGGGGGGATGCGCCAAAGGGGGGCGGGGGCACAACGCCGGGAGGCGCGAGCGTGTTTCCGCACATCGGTACGTTTTTCAGCAATTACCGAAACGTCTTCCGCAGGTTGTTAGCGAGTGTTCTGGTTTGCCGGTGCGTGCCGATGCAGCCGGATGCTGTTGGCGAGAGTGTGAACTCACTTCTCCGCGCGTCCGGTCGGGAATGCCTCTTCGGTGCCCGTTCGCCCGTGCCGAACTGGCCCAGTATCCGGCTTGTGCTACGGACATCATAAGGAGAGAGATCATGCGTCGAGGTCTCCGTTTTCTGAGATGGGTAGCGGGGTCCGAAGGTCGTGCCACCAAATCGCAACAGAGGGCGCGCGGGTATCGCGGCTACGATTACCGCCGACCGCGTATAGAGCCACTCGAAGACCGTTCGTTGCTATCGGTCGCCCCCCCAACGTTCCTACCGCTAAACGTTGTTCTCATCAGCGATGCGGTTGCGCAAGCACCGCAGGTCCACGACGCCGCCGCGAACGGCACCATTGCCGAAATCTATAACGCCGATACCATGACTGCGAGCGGGTTGGTCAACCTGGCGAAATCGGTGTCCGCGGCACATGGCGGCGCTCTCATTGCGCACCTTGGCATCGTAGCTCACGGCGGTCCGGGAGAAATCGACCTTGGCAACGCCGACGACCTGAGTTTAGCCACGCTGCCGAGCCAAGCGGCTGCGCTGGCGCAGTTACAGTCCGTGTTCACCAGCCACGCGGAGATCGACTTGTATTCATGCTCCGTGGCTGCTGGAGTGGGCGGGAAGACTTTTATTGACGAGTTTGCGGCCGACACCGGGGCGGCTGTGTTCGCCAGCGATAACCCGGTTGGCACTCTGCCTGGGGCTAATCTTTTCTTGGATTGCCATACCGGCCAAGCGGCCGCGCGCAGCGACCTGTTCTCGCTCCGGGCGTTGGAGACGATACCTCAGTTGTGCTTGCTACAGCCGGCGATTTACAGCGTGAGCCCGGCGTCGCCGGTGGGGACCGGCAGCGCGCAGACGTTCACGATCAACGGGAGCAACTTCCAGAGTGGCTGCACGGTGACGCTGCGGGACTTGAGCCTGGGGACCACTTACGCGAACCGGAC
>JBEKZQ010000193.1:0-21598 GCA_049509675.1 Thermoguttaceae bacterium
GGTCGGCATGGCCAAGGTCTTCGCCAGCCTGCCCGGCATGAAAACCCTCATGGCCTACTGGTACCACTTCATCATCATGTTCGAGGCGCTGTTCATCCTGACCCTGCTGGAGACCGGCACGCGCGTGGCACGGTTCATTTTCCAGGAGACGATCGAGCAGATATTCCCCGCGCCCGCCGCCCGCGATTCTTCGGAACCGCGGGGCCGTTGGATTGCCGGCCTGCGCGGTTGGGGCCTGAACATTGCCGTTAGCTGCCTGGTTTGCTCCCTGTGGGGATATCTTCTGTATACGGGCAACATCGGCAGCCTGTGGCGGATGATGGGCATCGCCAATCAACTCCTGGCCACCGTGGCCCTGGCGGTGGGCACGACCTACTTGCTTACGCACGCCCGCAAAAGAAGTTATGCTCTCTGCGCCGGCTTGCCTTTCGTCTTCGCCGCCGTGACGGTCTTTACGGCGGGGATCCAGAGCATCGAAAGCTGGTGGGCCGAGCTGGCGCTGCCCGAGACCACCGCCTCCCAGGCCCTATCTATCCGCCTGATGTGTCTGCTGGCGGCGATCATGCTGGTCCTCTCGGGGCTGGTGATCGCGGATGCGATTCGCCGCTGGTACGTGCTGTTGCGGGCAGGCGCCAAGCCGGCGGCTGCGCTGTAAAAAGGGGCCCTCGCTTGCGCCCTTCGCCGACTGACCGGCCGGGCAAAGCGCTATTGGTCCGTAGCGCTCGATAACGCGATGTTCTCACTTCGCCGCCCGGAACTCCACCGGCAGCGCCGCGACGATTGCAACCGTCTCGATGCTGACGCGTACCACCTGTCCGACGAGGCGGACGATGTACGCGGGGTCGTCGGCGCGGTTCGGGTCCGAGCGGATGCCGCTGCGTTTGTCCTCGCTCACCTGGTACTGGTCGACGACCCACTCCAAAGCGCTGCGGTTACCCAGGCGGTAGTCGAACACATCAGGCGGAATGCCGGCCAGCGTGAGCGATCTGTTGGCCACGAGCGACCGCTTGTCTTTGCTCAGTCGCATCTTCTCGACATGGTACGAAAGCGGCACACCCGGCGTTTCAATCCACTCCAGCGGCCAGGGTTCCAGCTTTTCATAGTCAAGGTGGAGCCGGGCCAGGCTCTCTCCGGCCGTGGCAAACGCGCGGAAGTCGGGCGACGTGGGTATCCGGGGCAATTCACGCTTCAGGTTGTCGGCGTACCGCTGCCGGTAGCCCGGATGGTGCAAGAGGCCGTAGACGTAATAAAAGATGTCCCACTTCGAGATCTTCCTGTCGCCGTAGTGTTCGCGGAAGTGGCCCAGAGCCCAATCGGTGATGTTCTCGCGACGGTTGGTGCCGTCTTCGTCGTAGACGTAGAAGGGGAAACACTGGGCGCCCGCACCCGCCCCGACCAAGTGCAGGTCCGATATCGTGTCCGTCGCAATGACCATGAATGGTTTCTCGGAGGCGATATTCGTGGTTGCGACGGCGCAGTTCTCTCCCTCGCTCGCCGGCGTCGGGAACACCTTGGGTACTTGGTAGATTTCTTCGTTGAGAATGCGGTCGAAGAAGAGGTGGCGTTTGCAGAACGGCCGATACAAACACGGCCGAATCTTTGCTTCCGAGAACTCAGCGTACCTGCCTCGCTGGAGGTCCTGTTTGAGGTCGCGGCTCCACTTGATCTTCTCGTAGGAAACGAAGTCGTCGACTTTCTTTTTTGGACCAGAACGCTTGTAGCGGTCAACTTCGACGTTGTACGCTTCGATGAAAGCATCCGCGCGGTGCCGGAGATCCGCGCGATCGAAGCTGTAGACGACGTCGTCTCGGTTCGTTTTCACCCCGCCCGTGAACCGGACGAACACGCCTGCCCTTTCGTCAGGGTCGTTTCCCCCTTTGGCCGCTAATGGGACCAGGAGCGAGTACTCCCCACCATTGACCGGCACGAGCCATGTGTTCCGTTTGTCCTGCTTGAGCCGCACCCATTTCACGCCGCCGACCCTCCCGTGTTTCGCCAACCACGCCAGCTTGTCCTCCTTGCGCAGGGTCTTCTCCACGCGGCCGAAAAGGAGCCGCTGGCCGCGGTGCCGGCTTGCCCTCACGGCCACCGTGATTCCTACCCCGACCTGGATGCCGAAGACGTTGTACGTCGTTCCCGCCAGTTTCGGGTTGTGCCGGACGTTGCCCTCCAGGTGCAGGTGGTAGACCCGTGTAAAATCCTGGAGCAAATGCTTCCGCATCCCGTCGAAAGCAATCTGATCGACAAAGCTGTTGTTGGAGACAAAGCACACGACGCCGTCCCGCCCATTGAGCCGATCCACCGCCCAGCGGAAGAACTTCACATACATGTCGCCCAAGGCGTTCTTGTTCGTGGCGATCGAATCCTTTGCGTAGGTCTCGCTCACGCGCCGGTCAATGATGTCGTACTTGCGGTTCTTGTTGTTGTCGTTCTCGTTGAGTTGCCATGCATTGTAGGGCGGATTGCCGATCACCACGGTGATTGGCGCCTCGGCTTCGCGCGCCACGCGCGCCACGTTCTCTTCCGTCATAAACCCGAACGTGTTCTGCTGCCCTTTCGCCAACTCGAGCGTATCCACAAAACACAGTCCGGGGAACGCCTCATACCCGCCCGTCAAGTCGTAATACGCGTGCTCGATGTTCAGCGCCGCGATATAGTAGGGCAGCAGCATCACCTCGTTCGCGAAAAGCTGCTCGCGGTACATCCGCGGCAGGTCCCGCTTCGGGATGCGGCGGAGCAGATTAACGATGAAATTGCCCGTACCCGTGCAGGGGTCGAGGATGTGGACGTCCGGATCGCCGAGCGTCTTGCCGAACTCGCTTTGCAGCACCTCCTCCACGCTGGCGCACATGAAATCGACAATCTCTTGCGGCGTGTAGACGATGCCGTGCGTGTCGGCCACCTTGACCGAGTAGCCCTGGAAGAACCGCTCATAGACCGTGTTGAGGAAGTGCTGCTTTTCGGCAAAACTCTCGATCGTGGCGGCGGCCGACTCGATGGCCAGGTAGAACCGGTCCAGCGATTTGAGAAAATCGTGCCGGTTGAACGACTTGCTCACCAGGGCGTCGATTACCTTCTCTACCTCGGCGGCAATCACGTTGCGGCGCGTGAAGTCCTGGTTGTCGAAAATCGTGCGGATCAGCCGCTCCGTCAACAGGTGCTGCACCAGCATCTCGTCGACTGCCGCCACGCTCAGGTTCGGGTTGAGCGAGTTGCGGCATAGGCTGAAAAAATCGTCGAAGGCGGCGATGAACCGCGGATTGCCGCGATGGGCCTCCGTGATCTTCTCCACCAGCCCGCCGGCCAAATCCGGCACCCGCTCCTTGAACTCGCCGATAGTCTGAAACGCCGTCGAAACGGCCGTTTCGTGCTCCACGTCCTGTTGCCGGTAGGTCTCCAGCGCGGCGTAATAGGCCTTGATCGCCTTGTCGGTGGGCTTGATTCTCCTGGCGGTGGGCATGCGTCCAAACGTAGGCGAAGCGGGAAATGCTGTCAAGGGGAAGTGGGTTTGTCTCCGCTGCGCCCTTCGCCGATTGACCGGCCCGGGAGAGGCTTGCTATAGTGTGAACGGATTGTAATGATACGGTCCGTTCCCTATTGTCGCGGTTGGGGTCATTTCAAACCGCGCAAAATATAAGATCTTCTCATGCATTGGAAACACATCTTCGCCAGAAAAGACCTGGAAATGCTGCTGGCGGAAGCGGCCGGCGAGCATCGTCTGCACCGCGTGCTCGGCCCGGTGGCTTTGACGGCACTGGGCGTCGGGTGCATCATCGGGGCCGGCATTTTCGTCATGACCGGCCGGGCGGCGGCCCAGGACGCCGGGCCCGCGGTGATGGTCTCCTATGCCATCGCCGGGCTGGGCTGCGCCGTGGCCGCCTTCTGCTATGCCGAGTTCGCCTCCATGGCCCCCGTGGCCGGCAGCGCCTATACCTATGCCTACACTACCCTGGGCGAAATCTTCGCCTGGATCATCGGCTGGGACTTGATCCTGGAATACGCCATGGGTTGCGCCACGGTCGCCTCGGCCTGGACCCATTACCTGAACAAGTTGCTCAACGCCCTTGGGCTGCCCCAGGTAAGGGAAGTTCTGTCGCACGATCCGTGGAGCGGCGGCTGGCTGAATCTCCCCTCCGTGGTCATCATGGCCTTGGTTACAGTCGTCCTGGTGGTGGGCATCCGCGAGAGCGCCCGCACCAACGCCTCGCTGGTCATCGTCAAGCTCCTGGTGGTGATTTTCGTGATCGTGGCCGGCTGGGGCTACGTACACCGCGAAAAGTGGACGGCGATCCCGGTCGCGTACCGCATGTTTCCCCAGGAAAAGAAGGTGATTCCTGATCTGGTCAAGCAGTATCTCCAGGAGCGGAACCAGTTGTCGCCGGAAGATGGGGCGGCGCTCCAGCAAGAGGTGGTGGCCAGTTACCGGATCGTCCGCCAAGAGCGGGAGATTGCCCGGCTCCAGCAACAACAGCGGCTCACCGCCGACGAGGGGCAGCGGCAGATTGCGGCCCTCACCGACCGGCTCGCCGCCCATCTGCCACAGACGGCCGCCGACCGCCAGGCCGTCGACCTCATCCTGGCGGAAGTGGAAAAACAGGGCCGCGACGCGGAAGCCAAGTCCTGGGGTCTGCTGGGGCTGGTGGGCTTGAACCGCTGGCTGATCCCGATCGACGACGCCACGCGCAGTCCGTTCATGCCCTATGGCCTGTCGGGCATCATGCTGGGCGCGTCGATCGTGTTCTTCGCCTTCATCGGCTTCGATTCGATCTCGACGCACGCGGAGGAGGCCCGCCGGCCGCAGCGCGACGTGCCGCTGGCGATCCTGCTCTCCCTGGGGATGTGTACGGTGCTGTACGTCGTGGTGGCGGCGGTCATTACCGGCATGGTCCCCTATCCGGACATCGACATCGAGGCCCCCATCGCTTCGGCCTTCGCGCAGCAGGCCCGGGGCCACGCCAGCCTGTCGCTCCGCATGTCGACGGCCCTGATCGCTGCGGGCGGTCTGGCGGGCATGACCAGCGTGCTCCTGGTCCTGTTCCTGAGCCAGGCGCGGATCTTCATGGCCATGTCGCGCGACGGCCTGCTGCCCAAAATCTTCGGTACCGTACATCCGCGCTTCCGCACGCCGCACGTGGCCACGATCGTCACCGGGGTGGTGATTTGCCTGACCGCCGCCTTTACGCCCATCTACAAGCTCGAAGAGATGGTCAACGTGGGCACGCTGATGGCTTTCGTCATGGTGTGCGGGGCCGTCCTGGTCCTCCGCTTCCAGCGGCCGGGCGTCACGCGGCCGTTCCGCTGCCCGGCGATCCACGTCGTCGCGCCGCTGGGCATCCTGATCAACCTGGCCATGATGCTCTTCCTGCCGGCCGACACGTGGGCGCGGCTGGTGATTTGGTTGCTGATCGGCCTGGTGATCTACTTCTGCTACGGCCTCTGGCACAGCTTGCTGACACAGCACTTGTGGCACGAGATCCAGTTGCCGCGGGAAGAGGCGACCGGCACCGCCTTCGATCCGGAAACCAATGTCGAGCCGTAGTCACAGAGTCAACGACTTGATCTCGGGATGATCGGTTGGCCGGGCGATGGCCGTGAGGCGGAAGCCGACCTGGTAGAAACCGCCGCCCAGGGGGCTGAGATGTTTCGCCGTCGCACGGACCCATTTAATTTCGCCTTCCCACGGAAAGCCCAACAAGACTTCGTCCAACCCGCGGGCCCGATCGAGCACCACGGCCACGCCGGTGCTGGCGAACTCCTTGGTTACGGCCGTGAAGGCCGCGTCGACAAGCGCTTCCCGCTTCTTGCAGGGCACGACCCACACCGGCAAGACCAGGGTGACGCGCCGCTCCACCCGGGGGCCCTCCATCAACCTCCGCACCTCGGAGCAGTTGTTGTTGACCACCTTGAGGATGAAACTGCGGACACCCAACTCCTTGGTGTTGGCAAACAGGGGCACGGCGAATTCTCCGGCGAATCAGGGGATTTCGGGCACGGACCACGGCCAATGGCTGCACACGCATCAATTAAACTATAGGCTGGCAATTGGCCGTTCGCGTGGGCGCTATGGACAATTTGGCATCAAAATCGGAAAATCACGAAAATCCGAAGAATCCGGGCTATGGCCCGATGCGGGGCGGCAACGACATCTCCCGGCGGACCGTCGCCAGGTCGACGCCGAGGATCTCCTGGGCCAGCCGGTCCAGCGTGCCCAGATCGGCCTGGATGTGCAGGGTGCGGTGGCGATGCTCCAGCGACTGGCCGGTGCCGAGCACTTTGGCCGGCGAGAGCGATTCGATTTCATAGAACGGTCCCAGGCCTTTCTGGCCGGGGGCCGGCGGGCCGTCGTTGTAGCTGTTGACCACGTCGCCGACGTAGGGCTCGCTGTGCGGCCCGCCCCACATGTTGTTCATGTACAGTTGCTTCGTCGGGTCCGACGACATGCCAAATTGGACCAGCGTGAGCACGCCCGCGCGAAAGTCGATCGAGCCCAGTACGTTGCGGGCCCTTCGTTGCGAGACGCCGATCTTGGAGCGGCAATTGCCGTCGGCGCGGAACAACATGACCGCGGGCAGCACCTTGAGCCGCTCGGCCGGGACCGGGCCGAAATAGTCGGACTTGACGACCGGGCCCAATTCGGCTTCCGCACCCGGCTTGTAAGGCACGATTACCACGGTCTGCGGTCCGCAGTTGAACATGCCCAGGACCCAGATCGAGACCAATCCGGTTTGTTTGGTCATCTCCGGGCCGCGGTTGGTCAACTGGTCGGCGGTTTCGTAGGCGACGGACCGAACACCCTGTTGGGCGATGGCGCGGGGCAGCGCGGGGCCGAACAGCCCGGCCAGGTCGGTCGGACTCAGCAGCCGGACCGCGCGGCTGACCTCCAGATGGAACGGCGTGCCCGAGGCGTTTTGAAACTTCATGGTGGCGGCCATGCACAGCGGTTCCGTGGGCCGGGAAACGATGTTCCACGGGCCCTCGTTGAAGGCGGGCGGGGTGTACCAGTTATCCAGGTTCTGCTTTGCGCCCGGCTTGAACCACAGGCTGAACTGTCCCCCTTCGGGCGAGAGCCACATGCGGTTCTCGCCGCCGAAGTTGTTGAAGTGCGCATTGGGCTGGTTCTGGTCGATGAACTCGCGATGGACGAAACCGAAGCTTGGCCCCTCCAGGCCGCCGCAGGTGGAGGTCATCACGCGGCCTTGCCACTGGGGACAGATGGCGACCCGCGCGCCGGACTGGTCGGTCAATTCGTAGAGCAGCGTTTTTCCGGCCAGGAACTTGCGGACTTCGCCATACGAGGCCGCAGCGCGAGGCGACTCCTCGGCGGCCCGCACGCGATCGCCCGCCACAATGGCCACACTGGCCACGGCCAATAATAGGGCCGCTCGCCATAAGAGCGCGATACTAGCCCGAAGCGCAAGCGAGGGGGACATTGGCGACCGATACGATAATTCCGGCCCTCGCTCGCGCGTCGGGCTAGTGTTCGTGGTGGCGAAGTCGATCATGCGTTCTCTCCTACTTGTTGGTTGTGGGATTCGCGGTGCTCTCCAGAATGGCGCGGATCAACAACGGCCAGGCGATCGTGGCATCGCAATGCACCTCGGCAAAGCGGCCGCCTTCCTCGCGGCTGAGGAACTTTCCCCACGAAACGCCCTCGGAGTAGGTGCAGCCGCTCAGACCGCCCCAATGCACCGGTTCCGGGCAAATCCGCACCCCGTAGCGGAACCGCGGCAAGGGCAGTTTCGCGCCCAGCCGCATGTTGATGATGTCGTGGAACGGTCCGACCTGTTGGGCCCAGTTGCGCGGCACGCCGCCGCCAATCGTGAAAATGCCCAATCGCTTGGCCCGGCCGATCCGCTGCGTATAGTCGTACAGGTCGAGGAACGGGTTGAAGGGCGGGGCGTCGCCAAAGAACTCGCGCGGATTGCCCTCGCGGCCGGCCGTATACTTCTTGGCCAGGAAATGCGCCGCTACGTCCAGGCCCAACTCGGAATCGGTGAAGGCCGGAACGTAGACGGGCACGCCCCGCCGGGCGGCACAGCCCAAAATGCTGGGCATCTGGCCCTTCTCGACCAGCCGGCGGCCGATCGCCTGATTGAGTTGCCACGAGCAGATCGGCTGCGAGTAGTCCAACTGCTCCAGCACCTCGCTCACCACGGCCTGGGCATCCAAGAGATTGGACTCCATTTCCAGCGTGTCGTAGACGCGATTGTAGCCCCACTGGTAAAGCTGCCGGTCGCTCACGCGCGGATCGTGCTTATAGTGCAGGCCGCCGATCGCCTCCGACAGGCCGTGGGCCATGATGGCGCCGGTCGAGACCACGGCGTGGGCCAGGCCGGCGTCGAGCATTTCGCACAACACGCGGCCCATTTTGCCGATGGTCATCGCCCCCGAGACGGTCACCACGATGGTACAGTCCGGATCTTCGGCCATGGCCCGCAGCACCTCGAACGCTTCGCCCAGTTCGCGGCCGCCGAAGGCCGTTTTGGACATCCGCGCCAACAGCTCGGCAACCCCCCCGGCGCCGCGGACATCCAGCGATTCCAACGGCTCCAGGCCGTCGTCGCGGCCATCGTGCAAGACTCGACTCATGGTACAAGACTCTCGGTCAGACCTTTACACAATAGACGCTATTTCAGGGTACGGAGCGGTTCTTGTCAAGCCACCGTCGGGTGACTCCTTGACCACAGGGCCGTTTCCCGGCAAAATGCAACTTTCGTAACCGTTCATGGGGACTGTCCCCTTCGGCCGCGCACAGGGTGACGACATGCTGCGTTTCCACGGCAAAGTGCTGTTTATCGGCTTTGGCGCGGTGGCCCGCTGCGCGCTGCCGGTGTTCGTCCAACGGATCTGCGTGCCCTTGGACCAAATCACGGTCCTGGAATTCGAGGACGTGGCCGGACAATTGAAATCCTGGACCGAGCGCGGCGTGCGGTTCGTGCGCGAGCGGGTGACGCCCGAGAACCTGGGCGCGCTGCTGGGCCGACTGCTGTCGCCGGGCGACTTGCTGATCGACCTGGCCTGGAACATCGATTGCTGCGAGATCCTCCAGTGGTGCCACGAGCGGGGCGTGTTGTACGTGAACACCTCGGTCGAGGTGTGGGATCCCTACGCCATTCCTGCCGAGCGGCATCCCACCGAGAAAACGCTGTACTTCCGGCACATGAAGATCCGGCAGATGACGGCCGCCTGGAGTCGCCCCGGACCGACCGCCGTCGTGGAGCACGGCGCGAATCCCGGGCTGATCTCGCATTGGACCAAGCAGGGGCTGATCGACCTGGCCCAGCGGCACCTGGAGGACAACCGGCTCCCGCCCGCCGCGGCCGAGGAGTTGCGGCGCCTGCTCGACGAGCGGATCTTCAATCGCCTGGCCATGAAACTGGGCGTGAAAGTCATCCATTGCAGCGAACGCGACACGCAGCTTACCGACCGGCCCAGGGAAGTCGACGAGTTCGTCAACACCTGGAGCATCGAAGGCTTTCACGAAGAGGGGATCACCACGGCCGAGATGGGCTGGGGCACGCACGAAAAAGAACTGCCGCCGCTGGCCTATCAACATCCGCACGGGCCGCAGAACCAGATCTGCCTGGCCCGCATGGGCATCAACACCTGGGTCCGCTCCTGGGTCCCCCATTTTCCGATCCTGGGAATGGTGGTGCGGCACGGCGAGGCGTTCACCATCTCGGACTTCCTCACGGTCCGCGAAGACGACAAGGCTGTGTACCGGCCCACGGTACACTATGCCTATTGCCCCTGCGACTCGGCCATCAGTTCCCTGCACGAATTGCGCTGCCGAGATTACAAGCTGCAGCCCAGACAGCGGATCCTCGCCGACGACATCATCAGCGGTTCGGACATCCTCGGGGCCTTGTTGATGGGCCATGCCTATAACGCCTGGTGGACGGGCAGCGTGCTTTCCATCGAGGAGTCGCGACGGCTCGTGCCGCACCAGAATGCGACCACCATCCAGGTGGCGATTTCCGTGGTGGCCGCCGCCATGTGGATGATCGAGCACCCGGACCGGGGCGTATGCGTGCCCGACGAATTGCCCCACGACTACATTTTGCCGATCGCCAATCCGTTCCTGGGAAAATGCCTGTCGCTGCCCTCCGACTGGACACCGCTCGGGCACAAGCCGCATTTCCGCGAGAGCCAATCGGACCGGGATCTTTCCGACCCCTGGCAGTTCAAGAATTTCCTGATTGTCGACGGCTCCAGCGGCAACGGCGAGCACGACGCAAAGGGGAGATGAGCCGTAATGACATCCGCACTTGCCGAGCCACTGGGCCACACTAGCCCGAAGCGCAAGCGAGGGACCGATAACGCCTACCCTCGCTTGCGCTTCGGGCTAGTGTTGGGGTAATATGTGAGCGCAACCCAAGGAGAACCACATGATCGCCGGCACACGACTGCGAAAACTGGCCCAGCAGCACGGTACGCCGCTGTTCGTGGTGGATCATGCCGAGGTGCGGCGGAACTACAAGCGGTTCAAGCGATGTTTGCCCCGCGTGCAGGCCTACTATGCGGTAAAGGCCAATCCCGATCCGGCGATCGTCAAGACGCTCTACGAGGCGGGCGCCAGCTTCGACGTGGCCTCCATGCCCGAGTTCCTGATCGTTTTCGACAACATCAAGGACCTGCCGGACCAGCAGCGGCAGGACTTCATTTGGGACAAGATCATCTATGCCAACCCGATCAAGGCCACGGAAACCCTGGAGCAACTTGACCAGTACAAGCCGCTGGTCACGTACGACAACACGGACGAGATCCGCAAGATCCGCCGTCATGCCCCGCACGCCGGACTGGCGTTGCGGATCAGGGTGCCCAATACGGGCGCCATGGTGGAGCTGTCGAGCAAGTTCGGGGCCGACCCCGGCGAGGCGGTGGACCTGATCCGGGCCGCTCACGACGCGGGCCTGGTCGTCGAGGGCCTGAGCTTCCACGTCGGCAGCCAGACGACGAACTTCGAGAACTTCGTGCAAGCCCTGCAATTGGCGGCGGGCGTCTTCAAGGAGGCCGTGCTGCGGGGCTTCAACAAGCTGAACCTGCTGGACATCGGCGGCGGCTTTCCCGCTCCCTATCACGAAAACGTCCGCCCCCTGGAAGAACTGGCCGAAGTCCTCAACCCCGAGTTCGACCGCCTCTTTCCCAAGCACATCGAGATCCTGGCCGAGCCGGGCCGCTTCCTGGTGGCGACCGCCGCCACCTCGATCGTCAAGATCATCGGCACCGCCGTGCGCGACGGCAAACGCTGTTACTATGTCGACGACGGCGTCTATCACACCTTCTCGGGAATCATCTTCGATCACTGCCAGTATCATTTGAAGTCGCTGAAGGCCGGGCCGACCCAGCTTTGTTCCGTTTTCGGGCCGACCTGCGACGCCCTGGACACGATCTCGCTGGCCGAATCGCTGCCCGAGCTAAAGATGGGCGACCTGCTGTACAGCGAGCACATCGGCGCCTACAGCCACGCCTCGTCCACGCATTTCAACGGTTTCCCGCCGGCAAAGGTGCTGCACGTGAATCAGTAATGCGTCAATAATTTGGCGTGGGCGGGCGATACTGGCCCATGTCGATCGACCGGAACCAGGCCAGCGTCCGCGCAAGGCCCTCGCGCAACGGAACGGCCGGACTCCACTTCAATCGCGCTTGGGCCAGCGCGATGTCGGGCCGCCGCTGGGCCGGATCGTCGGCCGGCAAGGGCTGAAACACCAGCCGCGAGCAGGCACCGGTCAATTCCACGACCAATTCCGCCAACTGGCGGATCGTGAACTCCTCGGGATTGCCCAGGTTCACCGGCCCAATGAAGTCGTCCGGCCCGTCCATCATGCGGATCATGCCCTCCACCAACTCATCGCGGTAACAGAACGAGCGGGTTTGCGAGCCGTCGCCGAAAAGGGTGAGGTCCTCGCCCCGCAGGGCCTGGCGGATGAAGTTCGAGATGACCCGGCCGTCGTAGGGGTGCATGCGCGGGCCGTAGGTATTGAAGATCCGCACGATGCGGATGTTGACCTGGTTGGCGCGGCGGTAATCCATGAAGATGGTTTCGGCCGCCCGCTTCCCCTCGTCGTAACACGCGCGGGGCCCGATCGGATTGACCGAGCCGCGGTAGCTCTCCGGTTGCGGATGGACCTGCGGATCGCCATAGACCTCGCTGGTCGAGGCCTGCAAGACCTTGGCGCGGCAGCGCTTGGCCATGCCCAGCACGTGGATCGCCCCCAGCACCGAGGTCTTCATGGTCTTGATGGGGTTGTACTGGTAATGGCCGGGGGCGGCCGGGCAGGCCAGATTGTAAATCTCGTCCACTTCCAGCCAGAGGGGCAAGGTGATGTCGTGGCGGATCAACTCGAAATTGGGCCGGCCCAACAGGTGGTCGATGTTCGATTTCTGGCTGGTGAAGAAGTTATCGAGGCAGATGACGTCGTGGCCCTGCTCGACAAGCCGCTCGCACAGATGGGAACCGAGGAAACCGGCCCCCCCGGTCACAAGAATCCGTTTTCGCCAGCCCACAGTAGCAGATCCTTTCAGTGAATTGCTTGGTTCGTATCGGTTCGATTCTTACGGGGGAGAGAAGGAGAGAACGGGGATAAGTCCAACAGTGACACGTTTTGTACGGGTCGCTGGTGCAGCCGTAGCGACTATTGCTCCTCCTCTTTCGCCTCCTCGAGTTCCTCGGCGGGTACCCAAACAACCTTGCCATCCCTCCAGATCGCCATGGGCAAGCCCATCTGCTTGTGGCGCTTGACCTCATCCTGCACTGCCTCGCGGAGGGCCTCGACAACCACGTTCGGGTCCGATAGTATCTCCGAGATGTCGCGTTTCGGTTCAGCGGCCACGTGCTCGTTGTGCCGCTCGGCAACATCATGTTCACCCGACGCATGACGCTTGCCGAGAATGGCATAGACGTCGTCAAGGGTTGGTTTCTTTGGCCCGTCATTGACCTGCCGAATCTCGACCTCGACTTCACAGAGATCGGGCAGGTCCACTTTTTCGGTCGGTCGGAATACGCCGTTCTCGTAGATCGCGTGTACTGTCGCGGTCATCGCTTCGCTCCTTTCATCTCATTCCAAAGGTAATGGAATCATGGCCAAGGGGTTCGGACTCCAATTCAGGCCGTCTGCTGTTGCGGCGCAGTGAGCACTTCGATGCGCAGCCGCTCGATGCGCCGCCGCGTGGCCTCCAGGACCGTGATCCGCACGTTCTTCCAGGAAAGCTGCTCGCCCACCACGGGAATGTGCCCCAACTCGCTGAACACGAATCCGCCGATGGTGTCGAAGTCGGCGTCCTCGGGCAGTTCCAGGCCCAGCCGCTCGTTGATTTCGTCGACGTGGACGCGGCCCAGGACCTCGCAGGCGCCGTCGTCCAGCGTGCGGATTCCTTCGACCAGGGCGCCGTCGTATTCGTCGCCAATCTCGCCCACGATCTCTTCCAATACGTCTTCCATCGTGACCAGGCCCGAGACCCCTCCATATTCGTCCAACACCACGGCCATGTGGTGCCGCCCGCGCTGAAACTCCTGCAACAGGGCATCGACCGGCTTGGTCTCGGGCACGAACATCGGCTCGCGCAGCAGGCGGGTCCAGGGCTCGACGCGTTGCTCGGGCGGCTTGGCCAATTCGGGCAGCAGGTCCTTGATGTGCAACAGTCCCACGATGTCGTCGCGATTCTTGCCGAAAACGGGGATCCGCGTGTGGCCCGCCTGGATCACGAAATCCAGCACTTCCGGCCAGGACAGCGAAGAAGGCATGGAGACCATGTCGGTGCGCGGCATCATGATCTGCGAGACGTCGACGTCGCCGAGTTGGATGACCCCCTCGATCATTTCGCGGGCCTCCTCTTCCAGCAAGCCCTCGCGGTGGCCTTCGGTGACGATGGTGCGGATGTCGTCCTCGAACGATTCTTCGTCCGGGGTTTGCTCCAGCCGGCCGGCCAGGCGGTGGAGCACGGTATCGAGGAAGCGGGCGGCGGCCACCAGGGGCAGCAGCAGCCAGGCCATGGCCCGCCACAGCGGCCAGGTGTAGTACAAGAATGGGTCGGCCCACAAGCGGGCGATCGACCAGGGGAGCCAGATCGCCGCGGCGAGCAACAAGAGGATGGCGCCCACGGCGCCGGAGGCGAGCCAAGGCCAATCGGCCGGCGGCTGGGCGTCCTGCCAGCGCGCCCGGCCCCAGACCGCCGCGCCCAGGACGAAGGCCGCAATGGCCGCCACCTGCACGGTAGCCAGGGTCAGGCCCACCTCGTTGCGCTGCCGCAGGATCTGGCCCAGCCGGCCGGCCGCACGACGCCGCTCGGCTAACTCCTGCAGTTCATGGGGCGAGAACTCGATGAGCGAGCGGGCCGCCGTCGCCGCCAGGCACACGATACACGCAGCCCCCACCGCCATCCAAAATGCCGCCACTGGCGTCACGAAAGTCTCCCTTGGGGATTATCGATGCCACAGCGGGCCAGGCACGCGCGCTCGCGCCGCCGCATGCGGACCCGATCGGCCGCGGTCGCATCGTCGTAACCGGCCAGGTGCAACGTTCCATGAACCACGTACAGCAAGAGTTCCTCGGCGGGCGTCCAGCCAAACTCGGCGGCCACGCGGCGGGCCGTTTCGGCGCTGACCACCACTTCGCCTTCCAGGCACTGGTCCGTTCGCTCCAAGAGGAAGCTCAAAACGTCGGTCGCTCCTTCGTGCCCCAGGAACCGTCGGTTCAGCCGGCCGATCGTGGCATCGTCGACCACGGCCAGGCTGATCCGCGCCTCGGGCAGCCCCGTTTCTGCCAAGGCGACGCGTACCGCCTCCTCAAGCCGCTCTTCTTCCAGCGGCAATTGCGTCTGCTGGTTGGCAACGTCAACGGTGATCATCGAGTCGCGTTAGGCGGTGTTTTGTTCGCGCGGTTCGCGCGGTTCCTTGGCCTCGCGCTGTTCCGGATACTTCAGCCGCCCGTGATACATGGCCGTCAGCGACATGACCATACTCCGCTCGATGGTGCGCAACTCGCGCAGGGTCAGGCCGCTTTCGTCGAACTGTCCGCCGTGCAAGCGCCGCTGCGCCAGGTCGCGGATCAGCCCCTCGATCCGCGCCGGCGTGGGATCGACCAGCGTGCGGGTAGCGCTTTCCACGGCGTCGGCCAGCATGAGCACGGCCGCTTCCTTGGTTTGCGGCTTGGGGCCCGGGTAACGGAAGGAGCTCTCGTCGACCTGCGTGCCGTTGGGATTAGCATCCCTTTGCTTCTCCGCGCGATCGTAGAAGTATTCCACCAGCGTCGTGCCGTGGTGCTGGCCGATCAGGTCGATGATCGGCTGCGGCAGGCGATGCTGCCGGGCCAGGTCGGCGCCGTCCTTGATGTGGGCGATGATGACCAGCGTGCTCATGGCCGGCAGCAACGTGTCGTGCCGGCTGACCTCCGTGCCTTGGTTCTCCGCGAAATACCCCGGCTTGAGCATCTTGCCGATGTCGTGGAAATAGGCGCCCACGCGCACCAGCAGGCCGCGGGCCCCGATGCTGTCGGCGGCTGCCTCGGCGATGGAGCCGACGGTGATCGAGTGGTTGTAGGTGCTGGGGGCCCGGCGCACGAGTTCCTGGAGCAGCGGGTGGGTAATATCGCCCAACTCCAGCAGGCTCAGGTCGGTCAGCACGCCGAACAGGCGCTCGATGAACGGCAGCAGGCCGGTCATGACGAAGCCGGCGGCCACGGCCCACATGCCGCTGCGCAGGGCGTCCTCGAACACGGGCGTGCTGAGCACCTGGTTGTCGATCGCGTTCATCACGACGTCCAGCACGGCGGCCACGCAGCCCGCAAACAGACCCACGTAAATCAGCTTGCTGCGGCTGCGGATCCGGCCCAGGCTCAGGCACACGGCGGTGGTCGTGCCGAACAGCAAGAGAAAGGCCGGCAGATTATGGCCGATCGCCAGGGTGATAATCCATGCCAGGACGCTGCTGAGGAGCAAGGCCAATTCCTGCCGGTAGACGATGGCCATCGTCATGCCGAACAGCAGCAAGGGCATGATTTCTCCGCGCCAGGGATCGGCGGCCGCCCAGCGTGCCAGGGCCACGGTGGCCACGGCCATCAGCAGCATGTTGCTCAGCCGCACTACGCTGGCCAGCGGGCCGCGCTGGCGAAAACGCATGTGGATGCCGCAGAGCACGAAGAGCAGGAAGATCACCAACAGCACGGCGCCGGCGCGGAGCACGCGCTGCGCCAGCGGCCGGCGGGCCAGAAAGGCCGCGTGCTCCAGGGCCAGCACTTCCATGCTCCGGTCGTCCAGCGGTTGCAATGCCTTGGCCAGCGGTTGTCCCACTTCATAAGGCTGCCACACGGTCTCCACGGCCTTGGCCTTGGCGTCGCGCATCTCTTGCGTTTGCGCAGGTTCCCACTGCAGCGTGCGCACCAGTGCCAGGCGGGGTTGCAGCCAGGCAAAGATCCGATCGGCCAGTTCCTTCGGCTTCACCTGGGCCAGCAGATTCTGATGGACGGCCGAGCCGTCGCCGATGAGCACGTCGCTGACTTTGACGATTTCCTGCAAACTGGGGCTGTCAACGGGATGTACGTAGATCTCCGCCTGGTTCCCTTTATCGGTTCCTTCCGGAAGTTTGTCTAACAGGCCGTGCTTCTCCAGTGGCGCCAAGGCCTCGCGCACCGCCGCGTCGAGTCGATCGAGGCCCTTGCCCTGGGTGGCCAACAGCGCGCGGAACTGCTCGAACTGGGCCCGGTCGTCCTCGAAGGTCGGAGTGTGTCCTCCTTCTCCCAGCGGCCGGAATTGCCGCCATAGCTCGCGGTTGTATGATTTGGCCCCCAAGATCTGCACCAACGTGTTGTGCAGCGATGCGCGGAGTTGTTCCAGAGGCTTGGGGTCCAGGGCGAAGATCGACGGCACCTCGGCCCGGGCCCGTTGCCGCGCCGCGTCCGTGGCGGCGGTATCTTCCTGTTTGAAGGCCACGCCGGCGGTGATGTTCCGCTGCGGTGCGAACCCCTTGCGCCAGGGGGAGGGCGGATCCCAGGCGCGGATCACGCAACACATGGCCACGGCGGCCGCCAGGGCCAGGGCGATTCGCCCCAGCACGTCGCGGCGGCGCAAGCCGATCCACGCCCGCTCCCATTGGCCGGGAGGCAGCTCCAGCGCCGCAACGCGTTCCCCTCGTGACCGTTTTTGACCGCCGCTGGCCATCATGGGTGCTGGCGATGCCGCTTTGCCGGCCCGCCCTCATAGGCATTGACGATCTGCTGGACCAAGGGATGGCGGACGATGTCGCCGCGGCCGAGCTTCACGGACGCGAGCCCCTCGATCCCTGCTAAGCGTTCCAAGGCGTCCACCAGGCCGCTCTTGGCATGTTCCGGCAGGTCGATCTGCGTGATATCGCCGGAGACCACGATCTTCGAGCCCTGGCCCATCCGCGTCAGGAACATCTTCATCTGCGAAACCGTCGTGTTCTGGGCCTCGTCCAGGATAATGAACGCGTCGTTCAGGGTCCGGCCGCGCATGTACGCCAGGGGAATGACCTCGATCAGGTCCTCTTCCGTGTAGCGTTTGATCATCTCGTGGTCCATCATTTCCCGCAAGGCGTCCATCAACGGTCGCAGATACGGGTTGATCTTGGCCTGCAGGTCGCCGGGCAAGAAGCCCAGGCTTTCGCCCGCTTCCACCGCCGGACGGACCAAAACCAGTTTGCGGATCCGCTCGGCCCGCAGGGCCGCCACCGCCGTGGCCACCGCCAGGTACGTCTTGCCGGTCCCGGCCGGGCCGTAGCACAACACCACGTCATTGTTGAGGATCGCCTCCACGTACCGGGCCTGACCGGGCGTTCTGGGCCGGATCTGCCGGCCGGGCTTGAACACCGAAAGCGGCGACGGCTCGCTGGGCGACTTGCCCTCTTCTCCCTCTGCGGCGCCGGCCAAAACACGGCTGACATCCTCGCTGGCCAATTCGCCGTACCGGTCCGCATAGGCCCGAAGTTGTTCCAGGATCGCGGTGGCCCGGGCAACCGCGTGCTCCTCGCCCAACACGTGGATCCGGCCATCGCGCGCGGAAATGCTCACTCCCAACGCATCGCGAATTCGTCGGACGTGCTGATCGCAGGCCCCGAAAAGCGTTACCAGGGCCTTGGAGTTAAGAACCGAGATGTCTGTTTCACTCATCCCAAACGCGTCAGCATCGCTCGCTGCCGCACCGGCCTTCAAAGGACTGGAGCCTATCATCAGTATACCGAATTTCGCGGCGGAAACACCAGCGGGGCGGCCGTGTTTTCGTAACTGCTTGCAGGCGAATATGTTATGGAGATACGGCAAGCTCTCTCGGCTACCGTTGCGGCTGGCCGTAGACTTCGATCCAATCCAGTCGCGAGCAGGCCGCGCTTCCGCCTCCAACCATCAGGTCGGTGCAGCCGATCTCCTCGACGCGGCTGAGGTCGGGGTTGTGGCAGGGCGCCCCTTCAATGATCTTGGCGATGTCGAGCTTGCGCCATTTTAGCGACGCAACCTGGAACTCCTTCACGTGCCAGTCCTGCGATTCTCCGTCCGATTGCTCGCTGACCAGCCAGGCGCCGTCAGCCAGCTTTAGGACAACCCGCAGTTGACGGAATCCCGATTGCTTGCTTCTCCAGCGGATCTTCGCCGGGCCGCTGAGGTCCGCCAGCCGCGACCTGTGGCGCAGGCTGACCGCCCAATTTCCTTCCGCCTCGCCCGACCAGACGTAATACGGATCGTCGGCTGGTTGCGGGTGGTGGCTCTTCTTGATGCCCGCTCGCCCCGGGCCGTGCAGGGTGAGGATAAGCTCCGGATTGGCGACGTGGGCTTGGGTGATGGGCGTTTCCGGCGGCGTTTCGCGCCAGTCCTCGCGAAAGAACAGCCCGCCGCTCGCTTGGCCCGGACTGTCCCCGTGCGCGTGGCGTCCGACCGCTTCGGCTGCCCGCGCCGGCTCGTTCGCGCCGGGTTCCACTCCAGCCGCCAGGCACAGCAGCCCGGCCAGCGCCGCACAGAAAGACAGTGGTGCATGTGGCATTCGAATTCTCCTTATTGAAAAAAGGGGATAAGTCCAATTATCGCTGTTCCCTTTCCCGTTTCGCCAATTCTCCGCGACGCAAAGAAGAAATAGCGGGGCTGACGCGCTGCGCTGGATCTACGCCTTGACCGCCGGTCGAAAAACGTAGCGCTCTCAAACATACTCGCGATTGGGTGTCAAACACCACTCGCACGTCAGGCGTCATTCAGCAACGACTCCAAACCGGCCGGCGTCAGCCCGCGCGCCGCGGCGTTTTTGCCGATCTCGTCCATGACGGTCTGAAGAGATTTTCGCGGAGGGGGCGAAATGGTCAGGTCTCGCAAGCGAAGGTCGAGCAGCAGTTGGATTTTGCATTGATCTTCCGGCGAGACTTGCGCAAAGGCCCTTGCCGCTTCTTCGCTAACTTGAATGGTGAGAGCGGCGGTGGCCACAAAAAAGCGTCCTTCCTCTGTGGACCAATTCCATGCAGAACTTTACCCCCATAATCTGCTCTCGTCAACCCCCGCTGGGACGCATGCGGGCGGCCATGTTTGGCGGCTGGTGGCTAACGGGGGCCTGTGGACGGAGGGCGGTTCGGCCGGTATGCTCGCTGGTGCCTGGCCCCGGAACCACAGCGATGATCTCGTTTGGTACAATTCTTTTCGATCACGAAGGCGTTGATCAGTTCATCGGCGATCTCATGGGCCAATCGGACACCTGAAGTGACAAGAGGGAAGTGACAACGGAGTGACGTCACTGATTACCCGCTGTCTGGTTTGCCAAAATCAGTGAAGCTTTTCCGGCCCTGGCGATTTATGTCTGAGATAGCTGTTAAATACGTCCGCTGGGGGGGCCGCTCAAAGAAAAAATCCTTGCAAGACTTGTAGCGTTTTGGTAGCATGTGGATATTCGTGGGTGCGACATGGGAAAGCCGTGAGATCCTCAGGCCGCACCTGGTGTGTATCTTTGACCCAGGCCCCACAGCAGGCAGCGCGGAATCGAAGGCCATTTGGCCCGATGCAGCTCTCAAGAGAGAGTCCCGCGCTGCAATCTGTTCTTGGCTGGGTACTCTCCCTTGTGTGCCATCCGTAGTTAACGCTGCGCGCAACTGGAGAGGAAACTACAAATGTTTGACAAGACGATGGTGCGAGGATTGTTGGCGGCGGCCCTGGTGGCCTCTGTTGCAACGGTGCAGGCCGAGACGATCACCATGGCCATGGTGACCGTGGGCGATCCGGGCAACGCGGCGGATACGACCGGCTACGGGGCGGTCGGGTATACCTACCAGATGGGCAAATACGACGTGACCGCCGCACAGTACACCGCTTTTCTCAATGCCGTTGCCCGGACGGGCGACCCATACGGTTTGTACAACTCGAACATGGCGGCGGACGCGTCATATGGTTGCGGCATTTCTCGATCCGTCACTTCGGGCACCTACAGCTACGCGACCACCAAGAACGGCAATTTTCCGGTCAACTACGTTTCCTGGGGCGATGCGGCCCGATTCAGCAATTGGCTGCAAAATGGCCAGCCAAATGGGCTTGAAGGGAACGGCACGACGGAAACCGGGACCTACACGCTCAACGGCGACGTTTCCAGCTTGATGGAGGCGCGCAATCCCGGGGCGACCTATTTCATCCCATCGGAGAACGAATGGTATAAGTCGGCATATTACAAGGGCGGCGGCACCAACGCTGGATATTGGCAATACCCGACGAAGAGCAACACCGCGCCAAGCAACGTGCTCTCGGCATCCGGTACAAACAACGCGAATTTCGACAATAATGGTTACACCGACCCGACGAACTATCTGACGCCGGTCGGGTACTTCGCCGGATCGCCCGGGCCGTACGGTACGTACGATCAAGCTGGCGATGTTTCTCAGTGGACCGAAGCAGACGTCGGCGGTTCGTCGCGAGGTTTGCGTGGCGGGACGTTCCTAAGCAGCTCGATCTACATGGAAGCCTCTGTCCGCTTCAACGTCATCCCCTCGGTCGAGGCCAGCAACCTAGGTTTTCGCGTTGCAAGTACCCCTGAGCCCGGTAGTATTGCCTTGTTGCTTGCGGGCGCGCTGGCGTTTGGGATCTGGAGACAACGCCGGAACGCCTGAGGCGCTTGCATCCAGCCCGATTCATCGGGCTTTCCGCCGTAGGCGGTTCTAGGCCCGTGCTTTTAGCACGGGTAGACCGCGCGACCGCGCTTTGCTCCGTCCGCTCGTCCGGTCCGCCCGCCGTCGGCGGCGGGCGGACCGGGTGAGCGGCGCGCGGGAGCGAGCATCTTTGCCAACCCGACGTGAACGTCGGGCCGAAGACCGCCTGCGGCGGGAAGGGTCGTGAACGACCCTGAAAACACCGTTTCCTCGCGTGGAGCTTGAAGCCGAGGAAACCGTGCCAAGCTCAGGGACTACCCGGTGCGTCCGGCCTGTCCGCCCTTGGGCGGCCAGCGATTCCAACGGGGGGGGAACAACGGGGTCGGGAGTCTTAAATTGGTGCGGCTTGGTTCAGATCGAGGGCGCTGTAACTCGACCAGCGGAAATCTCCGTGGTGGCGCCGGCGGTGAGGGCGGCAGCTTGGAAATTTTATCCTGGCAAGAGGGCCGCGACAGCTTTCGCAGATTCAGGCCGCCGGCTCGG
>JBEKZQ010000194.1:0-11243 GCA_049509675.1 Thermoguttaceae bacterium
ACGAACTCGTAGGTCGTGACATGGCCCAGATCGTCGGTGATGGTGAAGGTCTTGCCGTCCAGGCCGGCGAAACTCGGCACGTGCGCGCCGTCCACCCCGGTGATGGCAATGATGTTGCTGTCGGCAACGGTGTAGTTCTCGCCGTTGAGCGCCGACACGACCGGCACGTGCGCCGCGTCGATGTTGCCAATGCTCTGGGCGCTGGAGATGCGCACGAAATACTGCTGCACCGTGCCGACCGGGCCGGGCAGCACGACCCGCAGGGCCGCGTCGCGCGGGTTGGTGGAGTAGAAATGATGACTTTCCGGCCAGTCGCTGTCGTCCATGGTCCGCGCCAGGTTGCCGGGCAGCTCCTGGTTGTACAGGGCCAGGGGCGTGTAGGGCTTCTGGGCGTCCAGCGGATCGGCCCCTTCAACCAGGGCATTGTCCGAATAGGCCACCGGCGTACCCGTCTGATCGACCAACTCCACCACCGAGTCCAGCGAGAAGGTGGTCTTGGTGAGGTCCAGCCAGACCTGCGTGCCGGCCGTGGCATAGAAGCTGTAGACGTCGACGTCGGTGGGCGTGTTGAGGGCGCCGTCGACCTCGAACCCCAGCCGCAGATTGGAGTCTCCGCCGCCCAGCGTGGTGGCCAGGCTGCCCAGGGCCTGGGCCGTGGCGGGGGTGTTGTTCGCGTCGTCCGAACTGTCCTGGTTGGTGGTGGCCACGTTGCGATCGTTGCTGAGTTGCTCCAGGTTGATGCCGCGCCAGTCGCCCGGCGATGGGGCGGGCGCGTTGGTGACGGTCGCCGTCAAGGGCTGGCCGGCCGGAGTGGTGCCGGCGCCGACGGTGCTGTCGTACAACGAGGTGAGAACCACGGGATGGCCCGGGGTGCCGAGGACCTGCACCTCGCCGCCGATGCGGTCGTTGTACTCCAGGGGAACGCCCGCGGCCGTGAAGCCCGCATTGGCTCCCAGGAGTTTGACCACCAGGCTGGAAGTGGGGCTGCTTTGCAGGCGGACGCCGCCGAAGGTGGCGAAGTTGGGCACCGTGATCTCGTCGTACAGTACGTGAACGATGTCGGTGTCGTCCCACACCGTGCCCGTGTCCAACACGCCGCCGCGGACAACCATGCCGTTGACGCCGTTGCCCAGGGCCGTATTGCCGTGGACCAGGGGGCCGTAGTTGTCGGCGTGGTCCTGGAAGCCCAGGTAGGCCTGATCGGGATTACTGTTGGGGGCGTCGTTCAGATCGATCTGCCCGGTGCTGCGGCCCCAGTCGGGGACCAGGGCCTGCGTCATCGAGTTGCAGTCGATGCTGATCATCGGCCCGGAGTTGTCGAGGAACTCGTTGTTGATGATGATCGGCTGCGCGCCGCGGACGGAGATGGTGGCGGGTTCCAAGGGGCCGAGGCCCTCGCGGTCGGGGTCCGATCCGGGGGCGCCGTTGCCGGCCGCATTGTTTTCCAGCAACGAATTGGCGACCCGCACCATGGCCTGGTCGATCTCGATCACGTCGAAATTTCCGATGGCCGAGTCGTTGCCGCCGCCGTAGAAGATATTGGCGTTGTCGATGCTGGCCGTGGAGGCGGGGCCGAAGTACAACCCGGCCCAGTCGCCCGGACTGGCCTGGGCCGTCACGTTGTTCGAGGTATCACAGGTGCCGCCGGCGCCGTAGCTGTTGTCATTCAGCGACGTGAGGATGATGGGATCGGTCGGGGTCCCCTCGGCAAGGAACTGCGCGCCGGGCCCGGTCTGGACCCGCGAGCCGGCCAGCTTGACGATCACGCCCGGGTCCACGGCCAGCCGGCCGTTGAGCCGCGGCGCAAACAGCGACAGGCCGCCAAAGTTGACCGACGCCCCGCTGACCGTGATGAGGTCCCCGGTGACTGAGGCGGTCAGTCCGTGAATGGGCGAGGAGGCCAGGGCGCCCGCCGTGTTGATGGCCGCGGCGATTTCCCCGGCCACAGTCTGCGAGTCGTCCGTGGGCGCGTATTGCACGGGAACCCCCGTCAACGGCAGAACGTCGCCGGCCAGCACGAACTGAAAGATCTGCTGGCCATTGCCGCTGTTGACCGAGAACGTGTCGCCGTCCTGGATAAGTGAGCCGTCCACGCCCTCGAGCAGATTCGGCCCGGCTTGGGTCAACGCGGAGGTGCCCTGCGTGATCACCGGCCCCCCCGGATTCCCGGCGATCACCAGGTTGCTGGCAATGACGTACACCATGTCGGGATCGCTGAACCGGGCGGAAACATCCATCTGTTGTATCGGGGCCCCGGGTTGATTCTGCACGCGGACGAAGATCCCGTTGGTCGTGTTGTTCAGCAGCGTGTTGCCCCACATCAGCGGGCCGGAGCGATCGTAATCCGCGGTGTACAGGCCGGCGGCGGCCTGGGGCGTGTTGCCCTCGAAGCGGGTCTCCTGGAAACTGTCAGGATCGGCCGACAGGGCCGCCCCCTCGCCGTAGGTGATCGTGTTGAAGGTGATCGTGGGCCGGGCCTTGGCCATGTACAGCGGGCTGTAGCTCTGGCCCGAAAGGTGCCCGTTGACCAACAACTGGCCGCCGCCGTAGCTGATGTCGGCATGGTTCACGTAGTCCATGAAGATGCCGTCCTGCTCCAGCACGGTGCGTCCTTCCAGCTCGTCCTGGTCGTTCTGGAACACCAGGCCGCCCCAGTTGCCGGCCGCCGGCATACTGGTTCCGCGGTAATCGTCGTGGCCGACGGACTTGTCCAGGAAGGAGGTGAAGTAGACGCTGCTGCCGGGCGTGCCCAGGACCTGCAAGGCGCCCAGGCTGTAGTCGACGCCCTGACTGCCGCTGCCCACCTGGATGTTGGCCCCGCTGAGCTTGAAGACCGCGCCGGCGTCGATCATCACCGTCACGTCCTTGGGCACTTGCATGTTCGAGCCGTCGGAGAGCACCCCGCCGTTCTGATTGTAGCCGATCTCATAGGGCAGGTTGTCCGTGAGCGTGTTGGTCAGCGGGCTGTTGCCCGGATCGAACGTCGCCTGGGGGCCGGTCAGGATAATCGTCGGCGGCAGCGCGGCCGAGCCGCCGGCGGCCATTTGCGCCTGCACGTAAAGCGCATAGGTCAGGGTGTTTCCCTGGCCGTCGGAATACTGCGGGTTATTGATGGCCGTGAAGATCGACTTGGCCACCGTGGCGGCGTCGTCGTTGATGGTAAACGGCACGCGCACGTGGCCGGTGGCCACGAGGCCGTTGGAGTCGAACTCGAAGGTCACCTTGAGCGTGCCGTCGCTGATCGAGAAGGTCTCGCCGTCGACCAACTGCGCGCCGGTGATCGCGTTGCCGCTCTCATCGACGTTCCACAGGCCGCGGCCGCCGAAATCGTTGTCCGCGTTGTTGCCCACGATCCGCACGACCGGGCCCTGAACGTTCGCGCCGGCCTGTTGCGAGGGAACCAGCAAGGAGGCCGCCGCCAGGGCGTTGGGAATGTTCGTATAGGGACTGCTGATCGAGCCGTTGGTTTGGCTGCTGAGCGTGGCGCTCTTGTCGACGTACAGGGTGTTGGACTGCGGCTGCGAGTTGAACCAGTCGTTGTACACGCCGCCCTGCGAGCCGACCAGGTTGCCGTCCAAGGCGACGGCGGAAGAACTGACGTTGGTCAAGGCCGCCGCCCCGTCCGGCACGAACCCCATGCGCAGCTTGTAAGCGCCTTCGGTGGTCCCGCCCAGGTTGCTGTCGGCGGTTTGCGGGTTGTTGGTGTCGGTGGCGCTGGCGGCGCTGATGCCCACGTAGTACGTCCCCGGTTGCAGGTGGACCTGCACGAACGAGTCCTTGGCGAAGTAGTCGTCGTTGCGCGCGATGACGTTGAAGTTCTGATCGTAGAGCGTGATGACCGTGTTCAGCAGGCTGGGCTGCTCCAGGTCGGTCTGCTCCGCGAGTCGCTCGGCGAAGGTCTCGGCATTGAAGGTTCCCCGGGTGTTCACGCTGAACTTGTACACGTCGACGTCGATGCTCGCGGGCCGGTGCAGCAACTGGCCGTTGATGATATCCTGCGCGCCGGGATAGACCGGCTCGGCGCCGACGGTGGTGACGCCGCCCGGCTCTTCGGTGCCTGCGCCCATCACGGTCAGCGCCGGCTCATCGTAGTCGTGGCCGTAACCGAGACAGTGCAGGATTTCATGCATGGCGACGGTCCAGAAGCCGCCGCCGAAATGCCCGTCGTCGTTCGAGAAAATGGCGCTGTTGATGATCGCCATGCCGCCGCCCGCCACGCCGCCCACCCCGGTCGGACCGCCAGGCACGCCCAAGGCGCGCGGATCGCCCAGGATCACCTCGATCCCTTCGGCAGCGGTCGTGCTGCTCCGCACCGCCTGGTATTCCTGGAACTGGACCCCGAAGTAGGTGGAGAACAACGCGAACATCTCGCGCACCGACTGCTCCAGGGCGGGGTTCGAATACAGCAGGTTGGGCGCCGGACCGCTTGGGAGCGCATACGTGGCGGGGAAACTGTAGGTGTACGTGGTGACCGTACCGTCAGGGCCGACATCGGCCGCCCCCGGCGACGTGTGATTCTCGATGTCCAGACCCTGTCCCACCTCTTCGGGCAGATCGCGGTGGCCCGGCTCGTCCAAGCTGCCGGGAAACATCATGTTGTAGGGACTGGCCCCAATGCTCCCGGAAACGACCACGCTGACCGGATCCAGATTCGCGCCGCCGCCCAGGTATCCGCCGTCGGTCGGATCGAGGGTTGCCAGGTCCGTGGTCAGGTCGCGGGAAGTGCCGAAGGTGCTGATATCGGCGCCGCTCGATGGCGGGAGCACGATCGTATTGATCGGCTGGTACACATCGCCCACGCGCAGGCGGAGCGAACCGGTGGCGAACTGGGCCAGATCGGTTATCTGGTTGCCCAGCGCATCGTGGTTGAACGTCAACACCGCCTCGTTCACGCCTTGCCGGTTGTTGTAGGTGTAGGCGACGATGTCCGGATTGATGATCACGTCGTCCCCGGTGTTGGCCGTGCCCTGGGTGGCGATCAACTGGAAGAACTGCGGGTCCAGCAAGTAGGTGAACGCGGCCACCAGCGGCAACGACGTGGACGTGCCGTTGACGATGGTCGTGCCGGCGGCGAAGGCCACGCCGGACCCATACAGCGCGACGATGGTGCCGATCTGTACCGCGGTGCATTTCAGGCCGGCCTTACTGACGGCGCTGACCACGTCGGCACGGATCGCGTTGATGTCGTTGTTGAGCGGATCCGCCGGGTTCGCCGCATTGTAGTAGAAGTTGACGGCGGTGTGGCCCGATCCCGCTGCCCGTCCGGTGACGGCCGTATTGACGAACTCGAACGTGACTCGGTGATTGGCGCTATCCGTGATCAGGAAGGTCTGCCCGTCCATCGCGGCGACGCTGCGCTGGGCCGCAAAGGGCGTGGCGCCCATGTTGGGAGCCACGTTGCTGCCGTACAGCGCGATGTTGCTGGTGCCCAGCGGCACGGCCGTGCAACTCAGACCGGTGCCGGAGAACACGGAGCCCAGGGCGGCATTGATCGCCGTGATCATCGCCGTGCGGATCGAGGCCACGGTGGCGTTCTTGGAATTGAAGGAAATGGCCGTGTGGCCCGCCGCCGCGTGCCGCGCGGGGTTCGAGGAATCGACGAACTCGAAGGTCACCCCGGCGTCGACCTGGAAGGTTTTCCCGTCCAGATTGGCGACGCTCGGGATGCCGATCACGTACGGCACGTGGTCGGCGTCGATGTTGCTGACCGCCAGGTATCCGTTCACGTCGACGAAGGGCGTGTTCCCGCCGTTGAAGGTTACGTTCGGGTCGGACAAGGAGACCGTGCCGTCGGCCAATGCCGTGGCGACGCATTGCACACCGGCCAGATTGATGGCGTTGACGATCTTCGTGCGGATCGCGTTGATGTCGTTGTTCAACGGGTCCGCCGGGTTCGCCGCATCGTAGTAGAAGTTGACGGCGGTGTGGCCCGATCCCGCCGCCCGTCCGGTGATGAACGTGTTGACGAACTCGAAGATCACTTTCTTGTTGTTCGTGTCGGTGATCGTGAAGGTCTTGGTGTCCAGGGCGGCCACCACCGGGACGTGGCTCGCGTCGATGTTCACGATCAGGCTGTAGCCATTGGTCGACACCTGGTCGCCGGGGCTGAAATAGACGTCGACCGTATTGCGCGACTGCGTCAAGACGCCGTCCACGCGCGTGACCGGCTGCGGCACCACGGAGGTCACCTGCGGGGCCAGGTTCAGGGTGAAGTCCCAGGTCTGGTTCACGCCGCCGTTGACGGCGATGCCGGCCGTGTTGCGCAGCGGCGCCACCAGCTTTCCGTCCGGCCCGTAATAGGGGTCGTTGTTGTCGCCCTGGCCGACCACGGTGACGCGATACAGGTCGTCGGGCAGATCCTGGGCAAAGCGAACAATGACCTCGTTCGGATGGTCGCCGATCCCGATATAGCCCGGGGTTATGACCACGTCGTCTTTATCGCCGCTGACGCCGGGGTCGTTAAAGAACGTGCCGTCCGCGCCGGCCCGGGTAATCTCGATCCCGGACAGCGTTGTCGGATCGATGATCTGGTTCGGGTTGAAGCGCAGCAGCAACTCCTGCGGGGAGACCTGCAGCACCGTGGGCGCGCCGCTGGGCACGCTGTAGGTAACCCCGTTGACGTCGACCGAGACCAGGTCCGGCGTGCCGAAGACCTGGGTCCGGGCGTTGGGCAACTCCCACGTGCCGCGACCAAGCGTGGCCGCCAGCAACACGTCGTCCGTGCTGTCATACTGCAAGTCGTACACCGGGGCCTGAGGCAAATTGGCGCCGACCTGGTACCAAATGCCTCGCTGTCCGCCTTGGGTCTGCGTGGCATAGGCGCCGTGCGGTCCGCCCACGACCACGGCCCCCGCAAAGTTGGTCGGGTCCGTACTGCTGCCCGGCACGAAGGCCAGCGAATGCAGGCCCACGATCCCCGGGTCGGGATAATTCCCGGTGATGTCCTGCCACGTCGCGCCCATGTCCGGCGTGTACCAGACGTGGCTGCTGTCAATCACGTACGCCTGATAGCAATCCTTGCCGTCGACGACGACCTTCAGCGCCGGGCCGCCAGGGTACGCAGTCTGCACCAGCGGTCCGCCGGCCGCATTGCGGACATAGACCCCGGTGGGCGTGGTCACCCAGAGCATGTCTGCGTTCGGCAAGCCGTTGCGGAATCCGCCATAGGCCATGGAGGTGGCCTTTGGAACGAGATTGAAGTTGGCATCCGTCAGTTCCACCAAATCGTCGCCGCGCGGCAGATTGCCGAAGGCATCCGTCGACTCGAAGACCGTGGTCGCACCGCCAATCACCAACCAGGAGGGATTGACGGCGTTGACCACCACGGGCGTGTAGAACTGCCCGCCGTCGATCTGCTGGAACGTCTGGAAGGTGCCCACGACGTTCAATGCGGGGATCTCCGTAACCAGCACCGTATTGGTGGCGTCCACTATCTGCCGCTGGAATCCGGTCAGATACTCTCCGCTGCTATAGACGTAAGATTCGCCGGCAACCGGGTCGTTGTTGCCCACCGCCACGCTGCCGCCCTCGCCCTGGACCAGGTTCGTCCAGGTGTCGACCGGATTGGCGGCCGGGGGGGTGGACGGAGTGTAGGGCGCGTTCTGTTCCACGGCCCCCAACCCCTGCGCGGCCCCCACGAGCACGTGGGCCACGTCGTTATAGGCGACGCTCTGCACCTCGGCGACCTGCAAATTGCCGTTGAGCGAGTACCAATCGCCGCCGCCGGGGATGGAGGGGTTGGTCCGTGCGTAAATGCCGCCTTCGTCGACCTCCAACAACAGCGGATTGCCGCTGCTGTCCTTTCCGAACGCCATGCCGCGGGAGTCGTTGTGCGGCGCCGAACCGCCGGCCGTGTCCGAATCGGTCAAGGGCGCCCACTGGTTGCCCGCCGCTTGCGAGGAATCGCCGCGGAACAGCCGGCCGGTGGGCAGCGTGGCGCCGATCGAATTGGGCAACGGCCCCGGCTGCTGGTCGCCGCCGACGTACACCAGGTTGGCGTTCGTCGGATCGGCCTGAATGGAGAAATCGAGCAACCCCTGGCCGTTGGTTTGAAGGCCAAAGGGAAATCCACCCTCGGTGGTGGTGGGCAACGACATCTGGCTCCAGGTCTTGCCTCCGTCAAGGGAGCAGAACATCGCGGCCAACTGGCTGTTGCCCGCCGTGCCGTTGACGATCCCCACATACACGCTATGGTTGGCGCCCACGCTGATCTTCAGGTTCATGGTGGCCGCGTTGCCGGCCGTGTGGATGAACGAATCGATCAACGGGATGCTGGCCTTGCTCCAGTGCGCGCCCGAGTCGGTCGATTTGTAGATGCCGTTGATGCCCCCCACCGTATCGGCACCCACCATGGCGGTGTAAAAGATGGCGCTGTTGCTGGGGTCGGCGGCCAGCCCGTACGATTTCCCCCCCGGCAACCCCGTGCCCGACCCATTGGCTTGCGACACGGCGGTGAAGCTGGCGCCGCCATCGGTGCTGCGGAAGATCCCCTCGTCGGACATCTTGCCCGAATCGGCCGTATCGACCGAAACAAGGATTATGGAACCGCGGCCGGCGATCCCCGAGATGCTCTTGCCGGCCAGACTGTTCTGCACGTCCGGGTCTTGCCAGGTCTTGCCGCCATCGGTGGAACGCAGAATACCCGTCAGGGCGCCGCCCTGGCGTGTCACGCCGGTGACCGACGTAAAGGCGCTGTCTCGCCCGATGCCCGCCAACAACGTCTGGTTCGTTCCGTCGGTGGGATCGAAGGACAGGGCGCCGATTGAAAGCGATAATTGCTTGTCGGTCTGCGAGTTCCACGTGGGATCGGGAGTAAGGGCATCGGTTGTTTCCCAGATCCCGCCGTTTACCGCGCCTACGTAAACGACGTTCGGATTGGACGGATTCACCGCGACCGCCTCAATGGCCCCGACCACCTCGTTCGTGGCTGTGGCCCCGGAACCCTTCGCACTTGACAACGTGCCAACGTTTTCCGTCTGTCCAGCGTCGACAGGAGCAGGCCCCTCTGGAACCCAACTGCTAATGCTCAACAGCATGCGAGCCTCGAACTGCTCGATGCGGAGATCGCGGGGTTTCATGTGCGTCCGCGCGCGCCGACTCTCATCGTTGGACCGCCGCCGGGACGTCTTGCGCCTCTTCGAGGAAGTGCGGACTGTGCCCCAAATTCCCATGGATCCTGCTCCTTCGCATGCACAATGATGCACAAAATGAGATTCAGCGGTCGGCTACCCAACCCCAACTGCTGATTGAACTTTCTTTGCCTGACCCTAACAGGGCCATTTTTCCATTGAAACCTCAAACCCGGTGCAAATCAAGCGATTGTCCTGGGGATTGCCGGGCGATACCGATAATGCTTGACTCATCCGATATTTGACACATAGGCTTGTCATATAGTGAGGCCCCCGACCACCCGCCAATCGGACCCCCCTCATCGGAGGAGATCCGGCGCGCGCGACTGCGGCTAGATGCTCCCACCCTTGTCGGTTTTGACGACCGGGCCGGGAAAAAGTTCCGCAATTTCCGCAAGCAAGCGAGAAAAGGGGACAGAGAATATTGCCCGATGGCTCCGCGCCGTACTCCTCTCGCGGAGCGAGAGGAGTACGGTTCAATACCGCACCACACGCCGCAGGATCCAGGTTCCCGCCAGGATGAGGATCAAATTGCCAAGCCACACGCAGTAGGGGGGAATGGTGCCATTCTTAGCCCCATCCACGCCATAGGCCAAGAGTGGGTAATAGACCACCAGGATAGGGCAAAAACATAGAAAGAAGCTGGTCAAAAAATCGCGATTGCGGAGCCAAATGGCCATCGGCGCGCCGACCCAGGCGAAACAGAGGCAAGCGAAACCGGCCGACCAACGGCGATGCGGCTCAGTTTCCAACCGGCACAGCCGGCCGCGTTGTTCCGCCCGGCCCTCGCTGTTCGCTTGCCAAAGCGGCGCATGGGTCAGCTCGGCGAAATTTCCGCACAGCATCTGGTAGGCGGCCCGCACAGCCAGTTCCTGGTCGAAACGATCGATAACGGCATGTTGTTTTTCGATCTCCAGCGGGATGTCGCGCAGGGCCATGGCCGAGGGCAGCAGGCCCGCCCCGGCATGGTTCGGGTCGTCAAGCGGTATCTCATAGTCCTGCACCTTGTTGGGAAGCTTGGCCTTGATCTTGCCCGCCATGTCAAAGCGGCCGTTGCGGAGAAAGACCTTCAGCACGTGCTCTCCCTGCTCATTGCGATCGGAGCGCAACTCGGCCTCCTCGGCCGTAATCGTTGCGGCGGGCGTATCACCCCGGGCCAGCAGTGAGATCGTGGGCCGCAGCAGCCGCCGGTTCTCCACCTTCTTGACGTTGATCGAAAAGTTCGCCGCGCTATAAGAGTGTTGCGATTGCAACATGCTGTAGATGATGTCCTCGGCCGCCTCGATCACTACCCGCTGCACGCCGGCCCGGCCCCAGGAAACGGCCAGATCGTTGAGCCACACCGTTACCAGGCTCAAAAGGAAAGCCAGGTAGAACGTGGGCCAAACCAGCTTCATGGGCGAAATGCCCAGGGCCTTCACGGCCACCACCTCGTTGGCTCCCGACATCCGCGCATAAACGCTCGTCGAGGCCAGCAACAGGCTCACCGGCACCATCACCCGCAACGAGTCCGGCAAAATATAGGGAATCAACCGCAGCACGTGCGCCAGCGGCAAATTCTCTTGCATCCCCCTCTGCAACACTCCCACGACGATCATCATCACCGTCAGGCCCGTCAACGACAGCAAGAGAACCTTGCTCAATTCGGCCAGCACATATCGGGTCAGGATTCGCATGTCCGGCTAGTGTCACCGCCGGCCGGAAGTGGGTCAAGAGCATTTCTTGCCGCGCACGGATGCCGCGCGACCGCCTTTCCGCGATGCCGGGCCTCGATTCCTGCGGCACTGCGGGCTGTGGTGTCCCTCCTCGCCACGGGCACCGCCCTCTGGCGTTGCGCTGGTCTACGTCCCAGACGCCGATGGCGCTGGCCAGGCGACATGTTCCGATGGGTCCCGGGAACTGACGTACGTCGCGGACCCGGATTGGGACAGCCAGACGGCATCTTGCGACGAGCCGTGGGAAGTGACCTGCGTGGACGCGGACATGTTCGAGACGCCCTTCTAATTCTCACCGAAGCGCAGCGCCTTGGGGAGCGCTGCGCGCGTCCCGCGAAATCCACCTCAATCGACGCGCCAGACAGCCCCCAATTTGCCGGATGATCGGACGGCAATTTCC
>JBEKZQ010000195.1:0-15915 GCA_049509675.1 Thermoguttaceae bacterium
CGGCGCTTTGACGAACTTGTTCAAATGTAGTGAAGACTTTGACCCAAAAATGAACGTAAGTCCTTTACTGACAACAAACCAACCCGCGCAACAGCGTAACTTGGGCTAGGAAGTGCGCGATAAGCTCGATTCCCGCACTGCGCGGCCCGTGGCCTCGCCCATTCCAGGACAGCGACCCCTGATGGCAAGAACCTCGCCCACCGACGAACAACTTGTGGCCGAAGCGCGGCTCGGCAGCGAGGATGCCATGGTGGCACTGTAGGAGCGATATCGCCCGAGGGTCATGGGGTTTGCCCTGCGCATGACCGGCGAGCTCGACCTGGCCGAAGAGGTGTTCTGTGAGACCTTCGCCGCATTCTTTCGCACGTTGGAGCGGTATGAGTCGCGGGGCCAGCTCAGCGCCTTTCTCCTGAGAATCGCACGCAGCAAGCTGGCGAACGAAATGAATGCCCGCCGCCGCTTTAGCCGGGGGCCATGCCAGGAGAGGGAGATCGAGGAGACCATCAGTCCTGCCCCTCTTCCAGAGGATGCTGCACAGTCGGCGGAACTGGCGGACTTGGCCCAACGCAGCCTGATGAGCCTTTCCCCGCAGTTGCGCGAGGTGATTGTCCTGCGCCTGTACGAAGGGCTTGACTACGCGAGTATCGCCGAGGTCGTCGGCACTAGCGCCGCCACCGCTCGCAGCCGGATGCGATACGCGCTGCAATCGCTACGACAAATTATGGATGGCATCTTGAAGTGAAGCGAGTATACCGGCATAGTTCGTGATCTCCACCGCGTCAAGTTGGCGGTGGTTGCGAAGGTAAGTACCCTATGAAGTGAGGTGTCTGAAGTCTGACATCGCTGACATGATGACCAACCACTCTCGTAGTTACGGCAGTCGGGGCTTGGCAGAAAACTCGGCAGAAAAAGACGGCAGAACAGTGCCGAATCGTGCAGGAGATTGCAGGTCGCCAAGACGAGAAAACCCCGGAAAATGCCGCAGAACACGGGGCATTGGCTGCCTGCGTGCTCATCCCAATTGAGCTACGGGGACCTTTTTTCTAAACTCTTTACGCACAAAGGGGTTCGGAATACAATTCCGGCGTTGGGAATTTCTTGTGGCAGATTCCGAGGCTGCTTTCGCCGTTCACACGGCTGAATTCTACCGAAAACCACAAGCCACAAGGAGGATCCATGGTCCTATCCCTCACCCGTCGCCAAGCACTCCCCGTTTTTATAGCCGATTGCCCCGGCCACGGCTAGCCCCGGGATCGCGGCCCCGTGCGAAAAAGCGGACGTCGAACAGGCTTGCTTACCAGGTCACTTCCACTCCGGCGTTGACGCCGTGCATGAGCAAATCTTCTTTGACGTTGACGCCGGCGGCCTGGATGTTCAACAGGCCGGTGGCGAAGATCTGCTGCGGCGCCAAGGCCACGCCGTCGGCTGCCAGTAAGCGGTAGCCGCCGCGGAGGGCGAAGTGCGGCGAGACTTGATATACGGCATTCAGGCCGATTTCGCCGAAGAAGGCGGCACAATCCTTGCGAGCGGAGGCCGAGACCGGACCGTTAGGAGTATAGATTGTGCCTCCGCCGTCGTCGAACGCGCTCTGCTGAGAGGCCCCGTTGTAGAACAGCCCGGCCTTCAAAATCCCTTCCACGCGGAAACGGCTGCCGGGATGTCCCCAGAGTTCCGCATCGACGCCCAGTTGGCAACCGTACAGTTGGTTGTTGGCATTGACGGAGTGTTGATAGGGCACGGGGAGGGGTGACTCGGTGCCGCTGACCAGATACTGCTCGCGGAGTTCCAGCCAACGGAAACCGATCATGGGCGTGAGCCAGTCGTTATAACGCCGCCGCAGGTTCAGTTCGGCGCTGTAGAACTGGCTGCGGTAATCGAACTGAGCGGTGGTCACGTTGGGGCCGCCCGTTCCGTCAACGTTCAGCAGGTAGTACAAGGTGGGCCCGGCACTACTGGGCGCCGGGAAATTGCAGGTCGCTTTCCAACCATCGATGCCGAAACAGTTGCTTTCCAGGTCCCAGTCCGAATCGCCGTGATAGATCAGGCTCAGTCGCGGCGCGACGGCCGCCCGGGATTGGAGGCAGGAGGCGTCGAGGAGGCCCGCTCCGCTGGGTTGAGCCAGCAAGAGTGGCTGGTCTGGCGTAACGCGCCACAAGAACATGGCGTCGGCGGTGACCGTCCAGCGGGGGTTGCAGCAGGCGACCTCGGGGAGAGCGATGGGCGGATCGTCCTCTTGCGGCCGCGGCGCGGCGCTGGGGGCGGCGCAACTGTAAGTTTCCGGCTCGGTAATCAGGCCGCCGCAGTTCGCATCGTCGGCCCGCATTGTTGCCGTCAAACTCAGCGTAAACAGCACGGCTGCCGGTAGAATCGTTCCAAGCCGCATAATCGATTCCTTTCATGCGCAAGGCCATGCGCAGTCCTGACATCAGGATCGGCCGAGATTTCCGTTGCGAACAAGGAATCCGTTACCGGCGGCACGATCCGGACGACCGGAAAAGTCAGGAGTTAGGAGTCAGGAGTTAGAAGTTAGGAGTTAGAAGTTAGGAGTTAGAAGTTAGGAGTTGGAATCGCCGCACCCTACCTACCACCTACTGCCTACCGCCTCCCAGCTTCTAACTTCTGACTCCTAACTTCTAACTCCTTTTCCGCGACGTATGCTTGTACGGAGGCTCCTCCAAGGTCGCGCCCGACATTCTTCTCAGTGCGCCCGATTTCCAAGGGAACATCACCATGCTCAACATCTTGCGTCGAGAGAAGGTTTTTCGCAAGAACCGCACCAAGAGCGTCGCTCGAAGGCATTTGCGGCTGGAATTGCTGGAGCCGCGATGGACACTGAGCGCCCACTCGCTGACGCATGCCTTGGCCGCCGCGCGGCCGAGCGTGGCCGCGGCCGCCAGTGCCTTGCCCAAGCTGGTGACCGGCACGGCGGCGGACCTTTCGGTACTGGGGGCCTACGTCGCGGGAGAAAGCACGCTGATGTACGTGTGGTCGGTGAGCACGCTGCCCGGCGGCGCGGCCGCCCCCAGCTTCACGGTCAACGACAGTAATGCGGCCAAGCACACGACCGTCACCTTCGCGGCGGCCGGCACCTACGGCCTGTCCGTGCTGATCCTCGCCCCGGACGAACAGTCAACCACCAGCACGCTCAAGCTGACGGTCAGCCAAGCGCTGACGCAAATCATGGTCAATCCGGGCATCGTGAGCGTGTCGGACGGCGCCACGGAGCAGTTTGCCGCCCTCGGCTTCGACCAATTCGGCAAGCCTTTGGCAGCGGCGCCCAAATTCAAGTGGACGGCCAGCGAGGGCACGATCAGCGCGGGAGGTCTTTTCACTGCCCCGCCCGGCAACGGCGTGGTCACCGTCATGGCCACGGCGGGATCGCTTCACAGCACGGCCAATGTCACCGTCGCCAACTTCTTGGGCCTGACCGATTCGGCCTTGGCCGCTCTCACCCAAAACCTGTTCACGCGCGACGGATCAGTCACCCGGGCGGACATGATCCAGATTCTCGTCAAGGTCGATCAGGCGGGCCGGGTCGTCAGCGGCGCCGATTTCAACGATCTGAAAACGATCCTCAACGATGCGGCCGTGCTGAACATGCCGGGCTACGTGCAGGTGCTGGCCGGCGACATCGTCAACGGCAACACGGCCAACGCCGATTATCAGGGCCAGCCCTTGGGCGAGCTCGCGGCCGGAAGCCCTTCCACCACCCTTTACAAACTGACGGCCAAGTGGTTCTACGGCGCCGACCATCCCGTGGCGAGCGGCTACACGTATCGCGCCATTGCCGGTTCTCTGTTCGGCAGTGGTCTCTCGTTCGGTCCTTCGTACACCGACCTGTTTCAAGGCGGTTTGGGCGACTGCTACTTCCTTTCCACGCTGGGCAGCATCGCCGAGCGGGCGCCCGACGCCATCGAGAACATGTTCATCGCCAACGGCGACAACACCTGGACGGTTCGCTTCTACGTGGGCGGCACGGCCGACTACGTGACCGTGGACAACATGCTGCCTGTTGATAGCTCGGGGCGCCTCGTCTATGCGAACTATTCCCCCGGTCCCGGCTACGGCGGCAACAAGTTGTGGGTCCCGTTGGCGGAGAAGGCCTACGCCCAATGGAACGAGACCGGCAACGAAGGCCGCGACGGGCAGAACAACTATGCCGGCATTGCAGGCGGATGGATGGACGTGGTGTACGCCCAAACGCTGGGCTATGCCGCAACGGACTACTATTACCAGCCGGCGGACGAGCAGACGCTGATTTCCGCCTTGGCCGCCAATCAATCGGTAACGACCGGCACAAACAGCAACGGGGGCGACGGCTTGTACGGAGAGCACGCCTACGTGGTGCTGAGCTACAATAGTGGCGCGCAAACCTTCATGCTCTACAACCCGTGGGGCTCGAACCAGCCCGGCCCGCTCACTTGGAACCAGTTGGTCGCGGATTGCGATGTCTTTACCATCGCCGATCCCACGGGCACGGTGCCGATTTCCGCCCCGCGCGTGGGCACGGGTGGGCAAGCCGCCCATGTCGCCCAGGGCGGGCCGAGCCATGCCGCGGGCCTCGCGTCCTGGCTTGACGGCGGCAATCTGGCGGCCGCGCACAAACTGTCGCTGGCCGCGATCGACCAACTCTTCGCCGCGACGTAAGGCAAGTAGAAAAATAGCTTGGCCGGTTGCCCGTAGGACGGATTGCCAATCCGTCCCACTGGTCTGTCCAACTTGAGTTTACGGGTGCCACGGTTGGCTTGTCCAACCGTGTTTTCAGCACTGCTGGGCAAGCCGGGCACCGACCGGAGGTTGGTCGTGGCACCCAACCGGTAATGTCGAAAGCTCCTTGCCCTCTCCCCGGGGGAGAGGGAACTGAGCGTTCCCATCTTCTTGCGGGCGAGAGAAACTGCTCGCGTCGGCGGCGGGCCAGTTGCCGCTCGATCTTGCGCCGCCACTGCGTGCTCATGCGACCGCAAAAGTAGGTGGCCAGCGACATGACCAAGAGCACCGCCCCGCACCAGCTCAACGCCGAATGGCGGACTTCACCCATCCCCAGCAACATCGGATGGTCCAGCGGCGTGGCCAGGGCCATGGCAGCGCCCATCGCATAGAGGGCCGACACCGACGCGAAGACCAACATCAGCACCCACACGCTGGCCCAATCCGGCACGTTGAGCATCCAGGCAATGTAGATCGCCTGTACGAGCGCCAGCAGCAGCACCAGGCGGGCCCAGCCGGGTGCTGCCTCCACGTTCAGATGGTGCAACCAGCAGACGGGCATCAGGCTGAATGCCACCGCTGCCGCCAATCCCAACGACAGCCATTGCACGGCGCGAATCCGCCGCCGCTCCGCTTCGTAGGCGTCGGGCGGCACGTGCAGCGGCACAGGCGGGAAGAAGCCGGGGCCGAGAACATGCTCCGTCAAGGCACGTAACTGTTCACCGATCGACATAGGGATTAGGGAATTGGGGATTGGGGATTGGGGATTGGGGATTGGGGATTAGGGATTAGGGATTAGGGATTAGGGATTAGGGATTAGGAGTGGATCGACCCGCTTGCGTCTAATCCCCAATCTCTAATGCCTCCCCCGCTCCCGGTCAAGCTACTCGTCGGCATAGACGCGGATGCCCTCTTCCTTGACGACCGGGGTCTGCATTTCGTCGGTCAGCAATTGGCAGCGCACGCGCAGGTCGCCGGGGCGAACGCCTTGCAGGCGCACGCGGTACGTGGCCTCGGCCTTGGGCGCCAAGGAGGCCATCGGGTCGAAGGCAACCTGGCCGCCGGCGATCGAGTGGCGTGTGGGGCCTTCCGCTCCGGTGGCCTTGAGTTCGGCGGGCGAGAGCACCGAGACGCGCAGATTCGTGGCCGCCTTCGATCCCTGGTTGGCGACGTGGATTTCGTAGTTCGTCTCCCCGCCCACTTCCACCGGATTCTTGTCGCTGACCACTTGGAACAGGACCGAGGCAATCCCTTCGATCGAGATCGGCTGCTCTTTCTCGGCCGTCAGCCCGCGCTGGGCGGTGGCCCGGAGCTTGATGCTTTGTTGGCCGGGCTCGACGGGCATGGTGACCATTTCCACGGTGCCTTTTTCCTTGATGGGGAGTTCATCGAGCCGCCAATGGATGGCGCGATCGGTTTCGTCGTAGTGGCCCGCGTTGTTGGCGCTGACGAATTTCAGCCCGTTGGGCAGATACGCCACCAGTTCGATCTGCTGGGCGGGGGCGGTGCCGGGATTGGAAATGGAGAACTGATAGGCGGCTTCCCGCTCCAGGTAGCGGCGTTTCGGCCCGGCCAGGGCGATGTCCAACTGCGGGGCGATCACCTCCAGGGCGAAGCGATCTTCGCAGCGCAAGTTGCCCTCGCCGCGGGCGGAGAGGATGTTGCTGAGCACGCCCGGCCGTTGGGCCAGCAGTTTCAATTCCAGCTTGCGGCTTTCGCCCGGCTTCAGGTCGCCGATGGGGTATTCCAGATCGTTGCCGGCCGGATGAATCAGACCGGCCGGCACGCGTTCCTCGATGACCACGCCGGTGGCAACGCCGCTGCCCGGGTTCGAGACGGTGAACACGAGTGCCGTTTCTTCGCCGATGAGGATCCGATTGGCCCCGGCCGTGGTGACAACCAGCTTGGGCCGGGTAACCAGCGAGCGCGCCGAGGCGTCGGCGTCGAAACGCACGGTGGCGACGCTGCCGATCTCGCCCTCGGTCAAGGGCATGATCTCGATTTCCACGGTCGATTCTTCGCCAGGCTTGATGGTTCCCAACGTCCACACCAACTCACCGTGCTGCCCCCGCGCGGCACGCGGCGTAGTCGTCATCAATCGCGACCCGCGGGGAAGCTGATCGCGGACCTCGACGTTGGCGGCCGACGTGGCTCCCGTATTTCGCACCGTCACGCGGATCGTGGCGGGTTTGCCTACCTGGATTTCCGGGGGAGCGAACTTCTGGATGGTCAACTGCGGGCTTTGCGGTCCCTCCAATTGCTTTCCGCCGGGGGTGCCGCCGCCCTCAGCCGCCGCCCCCATTTCCAGCGACGGCGCTTCGTCGGCTGTCAGCGACGACTCGGCACGCGGGGTCGGGGAACCATGCGACCCATTGGCCAGGGCGGCCCCCGGATCGGCCTTGAACGGGGCCGGCTCCTGAGTGTCGCTCGGTTCCACCCGGGCGCGCCCGGCCGGGTCGCCGCCGGAGGCGGCCGCCAACTGTCCGCTATTCGGCAAGGGCGATGCCGCGTGGCTCAAAGGAGCGGCCGGCGGGTCGCCCATGGCAAGCTGACTGTTCTGCGAGCGACGGGCGTAAGCCGACGGCGCCGGATCGGCGATCGCCGCCGAACGCGAGGCCTGGTTGCTGCCATCCCCGCCGGTTTGGTCTGCTGTCAGCCGGACCGGATTGTCGCCCGTGCCGCTGCCAGCGGCGAACGGGTTGATCGGGGCATTTCGCAACGGGTTGCCATCGACAACGGGCCCCCGTGCGGTGGCGGCCGGACTTGCATCATCGTTGCTCAGTTTGATAGGCGGAGGCGGAGTCGACGGGGGCGCAGCCGGTTCGCCGGCCGAGAGCGGCCGGGCCTGTACGTCGCTGGGCAGTAACCTTGGTTCGCCGCCGCGATGGTCCGACTGCTCGGCAGCAGCGGGAACCGGCTGGTACGGGGCGGCCGGCGGTTGTTGGCCGGCAGGATCGGCCGACTGCACGGCAGCGGCCGGCGGTGGCTCCGTTGTCGCCCTATCCTGGGCACCCCGTTGCGCTTGGGCGATCGCGATGAGCCCCAGGCCGCCCACGGTTCCCAAGGCGGCAATGCGGAGGAGGATGCGTTTCATACAAGGAGGCCCCCGTCGAGGGACATAGATCTGCCGAAAAGAAGCCGGTTACTATCAGAAAACCGCCTGCAAGGGAAGGGCAGTTTAGGACTCGTCCGTTTTGTTGCAGGGTGGACTAAAGTCCACCCTACAGAGGATTTGTTGGACAAGACATCGTTAGGCGATCACTCGGCCTCGCGCGACCATTGCGGGTCGGAGGGAGCGGGCTGGCTGCCGGAAGTGATCTGATCGATGATCCAGCGATCGACGTCGCCGAGCATCTGCGGCGAGATTTCGTGGCCGCAGGGATACAATCGCAACGTGGTCGACAAGCCTGCCGTGTGCAGCAATCGCAGATCGGCGCAGACTTTCACCTCGGGATAGACCTGACTGGCACGGCCCACGGCGAGGAGCACAGGCAAGCGGCGGGCCTGGGATAGATTTGCCAAGGGATTGCGGCCCGTCGGAAAGGCGCCGCCCAGCGAAAGCACGCCTGCAAACCGTTCCGGACGGCCCAGCGCAACGCGGAAGGCCATGGTGCCGCCCGTATCGAAACCCGCCAGGAACACCCGATGCCGGGCGACGTTGAACTTCTGCGACACCGACTCCAGGCAATCGAGGATCCGTTGCTCGGACTGTTGCTCGTGCGCGTCGGTCTGGCGCCAGTCATAACGCGTCGCCGATTCGCCCGCTGCCGATTCATTTCTGTCCACCAACGGGCCGCGCGGCGCAACAGCCAGGTAGTTTCGCATGCTCACCAAAGGCATGATGCGCAACAATTGCCGCTCGTCGCTCTCCGGACCGTGCAGCCAAACGATCAACGGGTAGGAATAACCCGATTCGTAGTGCAGCGGGGCGAAGAGGGCATGTGCCGTGTCCTGGGTGGTCGCGTGGAACAGGCCCGCGTCGAACTCGAGATGTGGCTGGATCAACGGCTGATCAAACAACTTCAGCGAGGGTCGACTGCGATTCATGAGGAGAGGACTTCGCTAGAGGGGATAATTGGGGATGACGATCGATGCGGCTGCCACGCGGCGGCATGCACCAGCGTGACTGCCGCAGTTGCTCCACCAATCACGAACCGTCAACCACCAAACTTTACGCATTTGGCGGGCGACTGTCAATCGCATTCCGCGCGGCGATCGATCACGGGCAAGAGCGGTTTGCCGCCGTGCTAGCAGTGCTGGCGCAGCACCAAACAGTGCGGATTACTCATCAAACCGTAGTGAATAATCCGGGTTATAGTTTCAGCGGCCGGACCCAAATGTTGCGGAAACGCACGGCCGAGCCGTGAAGCTGCAACACGATCGGCCCGGTCGTCTCCTGCGAATCGTACGTTGCCAGCAGCTTGTGCTTGGTCGGCCCCAGCGAGGCCGTGTGGTACTGGACCAGCACGCCGTTCCAGAAGGCGGTGAAGCGGGCGGGCTCGACGAGCTTGCCGCCGTCGAAGCGCGGCGCGGTGAAGACGATCTCGTAGCTCTGCCACTCGCCCGGCTTGCGCGACACGTTCACCAGTGGCGGCGTCTGCCCATAGACGGCCCCGGCAATGCCGTCGGCGTAAATGTGGCAGGCGTGCGATTCGATGATCTGCAATTCGTATTTGCCGAAGAACAGCACGCCGCTGTTGCCCCAGGTCATCGGCCCGCCATCGGCCTTGGCGGGCGAGGCCCACTCCACGTGGACCTGGCAATCGCCGAAATGGCGCTTGCTTTGCAACTGGCCGGTTTTGAGGATATTGATGGTGCCGTCCTCGATGCCCTGGGGATTGCCGCCGTCCCATTGCGATAAATCTTTGCCGTCGAAGAGCACGATCGCATCGCTGGGCGGCGCCGCCGGATCGCGGCCCGGCTCGATCGTAGGCGGCTGCGGCCGCTGGCGGTCGTGAACCCGCCACGGCGAGTTGGGCAGCCGGGGCGTGTCGTCATAACCAAATTCTTCGGCCCAAGCGCCGGCGGCGGCACACACTGCGGCGCCGGCGATCACAAGAATAAAGCGCATTCCAGGCATGGCAAGACCTCCCAAGTGATGGTGAAGCGGGGTAAGAAACAAAGGGGGGCAGCAGAAATGGTTCTGCACAAGCCCAATGGTAATTCCCGCAAACCGCCCGGTCAAATCGACCGGCCGTTCGGGGACGGATCCACTTTTCGAGCCGCCAGGGCCTTGCGGGCCAGCAGGAGGAGCAGGATCAATAGGACCGTGCTGGCCGTGCCGAGCACCACGTACACCAGCCAGGGCCAACGTTCCGTCCACGGTTTCGGCTCGGGACGATAGATGGGATTCGGCTCGCAGGGGCCCAGATCGACCCGCACCGCGGCCGGCTGCAGCACGGGCGGCAGCGTGGCGGCAAAATCGTAGTGCGGGGCCTCCGCGCGCGGATTGCCCGTGTAAAGCCGCACCGGCGCCACCAGGTCGCGGCGGGCAAAAACCACCTGCCGAGCGGCCGCCGTATATTGGGCCCGGAACAAATCCAACGGGGAGTTGGCATGGTCTTGCACCACCAGTCGCAAGCGATGTGCCGCCACGTCGCCGGAAAGCTGAATCTCCAGCGGTTTGCCGCGGTCCTGCGGCTCGCGCCGCCAATCGCCCCGCGCGAGCACCGCGTAGTTGCCCGCGTCTTCGATCTTCTCCAGCACGTAGCTCCGCGAGAACTCGCCAGTGCCCACGTCGAAGGCCAGTTTTTCCACGGGCACGTTCCGGCCGCCCAAGTCGACGACCCACGCCGATCCGGGGACACCGTAGGCCCGAACCGCCTCGCGCGGCGAGAGCTCGGCCGGCCGCGTGACGTACTCGCCCGGCACCTGCGCGGTATGGTAGACGGTCAGCGCGGCGATGTCCGGTTTGTCGTCCGGCTGGCTGAGATCCGTGTAGACGCGGACTTGCAGATAGCGGAAGCGGCTAGGCGCATAGCGCAGCCGGTGGATGTCGATCTTCTTGCCGTCCACGGTGTAATTGGCGATCCACGCGCGGTCCAGAAGCATGCCCCAACTCTGACCGTCGTCGCTTCCCTGCACCTCCACGCGGCGGTGGACGTCGCTGCCCTTGGAGATCACGTCGATCTCTTGATGTTCCACCGGGCGGAGGCCCAAGTCGAGACTGATCTGCACCGAGCGGTCGGGGTTCTCCTGGCGATTGAACGATTTTGCGCCTAGCGGCTGCTCCTCGTTCCGCGTGCTGCGGACGCGCCAGGCGAACGGAATCTCGCGGCCTCGACCATCGTACAACCGCAGATCGCGGAGATCGGATTGCGCGTTATCGAAGACAGCCGAAGGCAAAAGGAAGTCGATCCACGGCGGGGCCTGCGGTGCGGCGGTCGGCAGCCGTGCTTCGAACACCCATTGCCAGCTTGCCAACGAGTCGCCCGCTTCAAGCGGCGCTGCGCCGGCCGCTTGGGCCGATATCGCCGCAGCCATCGTGAGGCCCACGAGTATTTTCCAGTTGGAGTTGTGCAAAACGCCGATTCGAGATCGACTCTTGGTGAGAAGCTCCCACAACTTGGCAAAAGTCCAATCGCGGCGAAAACGAGTCATGGCCGTTCATCTCCCTACGTTTGCCGAACGTTCATGCGTTGATAGGCCCAGGCTGCGACGGCCATCATTACCGACAAGGCGAAGAACGTGGCCACGCGATAGAAACCCGGCAGCCCGGACATATCGACCAGGATCACCTTGGCCAATGTCGCCGCGAACAGCGCCAGGGCCATCCACCGCATGGCCCGACGGCGCAGCCAGAAGCCCAGGCCCAGGACCACGGCGGCGTACACGGCCCAAACCAGCGATAAGACCATTTGTGCGATCCGCCGCAATTGCTGGGCCTGTTCGGCGGTCACCTCATACAAGGGGCGGCCGGAGGGATCAACGATCACTTCGCCCCCCGGCCCGTACAGCGTAGCCGGTTGCGGGATCCGCACCAGGAAATAGTCGTAGCTTTCCAGCGAGAGGATGAACCAAACGAGCACCAGGCCGCCCAGGCCGGCGAGCCCGGCAAACACCCGGTCGAAATCGGTCAACGTGCCGCGGCATCGCGAGCCGAGCAGCGCCGCGGCCAGCAGGCACGCCGCCACCGCCAAGGCCGGCGTGCCAAAACCGTTCAACAGCGGCACGAACGGCTCGTGGTGGGCCCCCCCCGCTGTATCGACGAACAGCAACCGCCACACGGCCATCAGCAGCAGCACGGCCCCCATGCCGCCGAGCAACGGCATCCGCCCGCGCACGCCGAACCACCACAGGACGAGTCCTTCCACGGCCCAACCCAGGCAGATCCAGACGGCGCCGGCTTCCAGCGGAAAGACGGTGGCGACAAACCCCATGGCGACGGCCGCCGCTACCAGGAAATGTCGCAGATCCGTCGGCCGGGTGGCGACCAGGACCCAGCCCAACAGCGTGTAAGTGATCGCCATGCCGATGGCCAAGGTGCCCATCCACACGTGGTAATCCACGTCGAAGAGCGTATACATCGCGGCGAAGAACAGGGCCGCATTCAAAACCAGGCGGAGGAGATCTTCGACGCCGGCTCGTCGGCGACGCAAGAGGTGGGCGGCAGAACTGTAGGCCAGGAACAGCAGAAAAAGGCCGATTTGGAAGCAGGCGGCCGCCGTCCGCTTCTCCGGATGAAAATGGGTGTCGAACCAGGTCCAGAACAAGGCGTGCGTGCCCAGCAGGGCCAGGGTGCCCAGCGCCGGCCAGGCCCGATACAGGATCAACAGCAGCGCGCCGGCGTCGACCGTGGCCAGATAGAGAAACAGGCTGCGGTACTGATCGTGTTCGCTGCGCAGGAGCACCGGCGCCAACAGCGCGCCGACCAGGGCCATGACGGCGATGGCTGGGGCGTCGTAAAGCACGGCCAGCAGGGCACTTTCGGCAATCAGGACCACGAGGAACACGGTGGCCTGCTCGCGCGGCAGCAGGTGGTAGTAGCCAAAGGCCCCAAACGTGGAGAGGTAAATGAGCACGATGCCGCCCGCCGTGAGCATCTGGCTGAAAACGCGCCACCCGCGCCGGTGGTAGCGAAATCCGGCCAGACACAGGGCGACCCCGAAAAACACGCCGATGGCGACTCGACCCGTCTCGCCCACCCAACGGTTCTCGAAAACCTGCTTCAGGAAGAAGGCGGCAGCGAACAGCAAGAGGACCACGGCCACCCAGCCCAAGGCACGGCGGCCGAGCCAGGCTTCCCATGCGACGTCCAACGACTCGATCGGCGCCCCGGCAGGCACGCTCGGAGAACTCGGAACCAGTGTCGATTCCGGCTGAGCGGCCGGCACGTCCGGCACCACCAGGGCAGACACCGCTTCCTCGCGGCCGATGGTGGAAACCGCGGGCTCTTCCGCCCGGGGGGCCGCTGCGGGCTGCTCTAATCGCCGCAAGCGGGTCTCGAACGCCGCCAAACGCCGCGCGAGGATGACCACCAGAACCGGCAGGCACAGCAGGCTTGCCAAGAGCCAGGCAAACAGAAGAATTCCCAGTGCGATGGCGAAAATCTCTTCCACGATTCTGGCTCACCTGTCGATACGATGGGGGATGGCGCCCAATTATCCCGGTTGCCATAATCTTCTCGAATTCGACGGTGAATGTCAACAAGCGGCACAATTCTTGCCGCGTTTTCAGTTCTTGGCTCTATATTGGAATTGTTCCCCCTTGCCTTTCCGGCTAATATTCAACATCTCACCCCCCCGCCAGAGCACAGAAGGGCGGACATTTGCTCCGTTTCCAATAGATGAGCGTTGCCAGATTACCGTCCGTTGCGTCGGAATCGTTACGCCAGCAGGTGCTTGCCACGCTCGGCGAGTGTTGGCAACGGGTGGAACCGCCCGAGCACGGATATCGGGTCCAACCGGAACAGGCCGAGGCAGTGGCGCGGCAAGTGCTGGACGCCATGTTGACTAGGCCCTTTCGTGTTGGCAAGTCTCCCACGGAAGATGAATACTCGCAACTGCTGGCCCGGGTGCGGCATTGGGTCGCCCGCGGCCGGTCGATTCGCATCAAGATCGGCTACGCGCCGATGAAGAATCCGAACGCGGTCCGCTCCAGCCGCGCCGACTGGTCCGAGTTCTTCGCCTTGTGTCACCTGTGCCAATGGCATCATAAGGTGCGGGCCATCTATCCGCCCGGGCTGAGAATCAAGATCATCTTCGACGATGCGACCATCTTGATGGCCAATCGGGCCGATCCGGGCCCGATGGACTCGTACATCAGTTCCATGCGGCAGTTGATCGCCGCCATGGGCTATCAATCGTTGATCGTGGGCGTGATGCGGCAATCGTGGTTTGCCTGGTTGTTCCATTTTGGCCCCTATCAACTGGCCGAGCGCCGAGTCCTTCATTGGGAGCGCGATGCGGCGAATCGACCGCTCATCGAGAAGATGGACGAGGGGGCGCGGCGCAACCTGGCCCTGCCGGCGGGGTTGCCGCCCGAGGAACAAGAGCGGCGCTGGCGCGAAGCCAGCCATCGCTATCGGGTCTACTGGGAGGCCCTGCAACTGAGCGGCTTGCCTCGCTTGGGCAAGAGCCTAATCGGCATGTATCTCGACGGCACGCAACACCACATCCGCCAACAGGCCGCTTTCCACTTGACGAGCGTGGGCAAGGGGCAGGTCACTCAGCCCTGGCAGGGCGAAGGCGTATTGTGGGACAACGGCAAGGGGCTCTTGGTGCCGATCGTACTGACCGCCGGCCGCCGCCAACGCATGGCGATCAAGGAGATCCGTCACCTGAACTTTCTCCGGCTGCCCGGTTTCGACACGATCGCCACGTGCCGTGAGATCGACCCTGGCGGCGAAACGGAACACTGAGCCGCGAGATTGCGCTACACGTACCCTTGGCCGAAGCGGGCCTCCACCTGCTTGTGGACTTCCTTGATCTTCTCGGCCATGTCGGCCCGACAGATCAACGTCGCCTGCTGCGTATGGATCACCACCAGGTCGCGGCAACCGATCATGGCGACCAGGTGCTCGGGATCATCGGAAACCACCAGGCAATCGTCCGTCTCGTGCAACAAGTGCTGCCGCGCTGCCAGGGCGTTGCCGCGGTCGTCCCGCCGACAAGTATCGGCAAACGCCGGCCAGGAGCCGATGTCCAGCCATCGCAACCGCATGGGAATGCCCACCACGCGGACCGCCCGGTCGCGTGAAGCCGGCTCCATCACGGCGAAGTCGACGCTGATCTTCTTCAGCGCCGGATAAACGCGCACGAGCACCGCTTCGCGCCGGGGCGTATCCCAGGCAGCGGCGACTTCCGCCAGGCCCTGGTAGACATCCGGCTCGTAGCGGCGGATGCAGTCCAAGAGCGTCGCGGCACGCCATACGAACATGCCGCTGTTCCACAAATAACGTTCCGCCCCCTGCCGAAAGTACTCCTCCGCGACCAGTTGCGCAGGCTTTTCGTGAAACTGCTTCACCACCCGCGCCGTACCGTCGATGCTCGGCCCCAGTTCCAGAGCTCCGTACGCGGTGGCCGGACCGGTCGGGGTGATGCCGAAGGTGACCAGCGTCTCGGGCAGTCGCTCCACGAGATCAAAACCGCGGCCGATGATCCGCTGAAATTCGTCCACCGGCTCGATCAGATGGTCGGCCGTGAACACCCCGATTACCGCCTGGGGGTCGCGGGCCTGGAGCACGGCCGCGCCCAGGCCCACCGCGTTGAGCGTATCGCGGCCCACCGGCTCGCCCAGAAACTGCGCCGCGGTGAGCGACGGCACCCCCGCCAAGATGGCCTCCCGGTGCGCCTCGCCCGCGCAAACGTAACGCTGCGGGGCCGGCAGCATGCCCTCAAAACGCTCGAAGGCCAGGGCGAGCAGATTCTTGCCGCCGAACAACGGCAGCAGTTGCTTGGGCAAGCGGGCCCGGCTCATCGGCCACAACCGCGTTCCCGACCCTCCGGCCATGATCAAGGCATATCGCATGCAGACCTCTTCTTTCGATGATTGGCGCGGCGCTCGCGGAAATCGTCCAGTTCGGCCAGCACGGCCACTTCCGCAGCACTGTACCGGTCGGCAGTCAGGAAGGCATTCTTCTGTTCGTCGTCGGGCGCGGCGCAACCCCACATCCAGAACCACGACTCATAGTCGCCGGGCCGCTGCGCGGCCGGAAAGACTCGGGCGTCCCACAGGGTACACTCCTCCACGGGCTGGGCTCCATCCCAG
>JBEKZQ010000196.1:0-12720 GCA_049509675.1 Thermoguttaceae bacterium
CCCGCCGGTTGCGGCGCTTTGACGAACTTGTTCAAATGTAGTGAAGACTTTGACCCAAAAATGAACGTAAGTCCTTTACTGACAACAAACCAACCCGCGCAACAGCGTAACTTGGGCTAGGCTTGGCGATTTGCCAGGAAATCGCCCACAGTCATGGCGGAATTATCGAGGTAGCCAGCGTGGTCGGAGAAGGTACGACGTTCACCGTGCGGTTGCCGCTACGATCGCCGTGATCGAAGAAGCAGCCTTCACCACGCAAGCCCCAGAGCCCAGACTTGCAGTGAGGACACGTTTTCCCGGATTATTCGTGTAGGGTGAATAATCCGGGTTTGGCGGCCCTTGCTCTTCGGGCGGTCCAGGAAACCAGCCCCCCCTTCTCCCCGGAAGATTCTGACCGCGACCGCCAACCAGGCATTCGGCCTACCAAGGCATGGAAGGCTGGCGATTTATTGACGGTAACCCAATAGGGGCATCACGAGGGAAAGGCGTCGGCCACGTCCTTGTTGATGGAAAAGATGCGGTCGAGCTTGCAGGCGTGGAAAACCTCGGATATTTCCGGCCGAATGCTGCACAGTTTGACGCTGCCGCCGCGCGCCTTGGCTTTGGCGTTCAGCGAGATCATCTTGCCGATCAGGGCGCTGGAGAGGTAATCAACGTTGGAGAAGTCCAAAATGAGCCGCTTGTATTTTCCCTCTTCCAGCAGCCGGTAAAGTTCCTGCCCCACCTGCTCAATTTCGAGGATGTTGCTGATGTGGTGGTCGCGGAACCGCACCACGGCCACGTCGCCGCCTTCCGAGATTTCCAACCGTTGATATGCCATGGGAAAGTCCAGAGTCGAGAGTTGAGGGTCGAGAGTTGAAGGTCGAGATCGGAACCGCTCCTGAAGGTCAAATCTACCGCCGCCGTCGCAGCCAACCCAGGCTCAGTCTTCTCCTGAGGATGTCTTTGCTGGCCAGTTTCTGCCGCAGTGCCGCCGCCCGCTCTCGATACTCTTGGGCTTTGTCCTGCAACTCACGGTCCGATTCGCGCCGCAGTCGGGCGGCGGCTGCGTAGCAAACGGACGCCTTTCGATAATACTTGAAGGCCCTGTTCAGATCGGTCAGCAGGACATAGTCCGACGCGGCATCTCCATAAAGGCGTGCCGCGTTCACGTAATACTGTGCAATCGCTCGATCGGCGAACTCCTCCGGCGGTTCGGTCGCCGGGTTCTCGCGGAAGAGTTGCTCTCGGGCCAGTCGGCCGCTGACGGCGTTGTTCTCGTTCAGATTGGCCTCGCGCAATAATGCGAACAGTTGCGAGGTGTTGGGAACGCCGCCCGCGGAGGCTTTCAGGCGGGCCGCCAACTCGCCGAAGGCACGGGACCTCTTCTCCCGCGTCATCTCTTTCCTGACGTCCGACATCGCAGTACTCCCCGGCAACGCCATCCTCCGACGCCCACCCATTCTTAGAGAAAGCCACACGCTAGTCAAGGGGTGGAGGGTTGCCCTGGCACCCCTCGTCCGCATCTTGGAGCGTCATTTTGCACAGAGACCCTGCTTAGTACTACTGCGCAAGGTTGGCGGAAAAAGGGGGACTGGCTCCGTGGCACAAGTTGGTTTGGCAGCGGGAGAAACGTCGCAGCCACGGTGCCTGTCCCCTTTTTTCCGCAGCGCGTTACGCCGACCGCTGGCCGATCGAACGGGCCAGGCCTGTCAGCGAGGCATAAAGGTGCATGATTTCCGTGGTGCGCAAAGCGCGAAAAAGAATGCACCAGCCGAAATAGCAGGCCACCGACAGCGTCAGCGCCAGAAGCCGCCCGGGCCAAGCCGCGTCCCGGGCGAACCACAGCAGTGCGGCCATCAGCGCCCCCCCCAGTGCCGCCGAGAACATCGCCCTCCAACGGATCGCGCTCATGTCGAACCGGCGGCAAATCCACAGGCCGGCCAGCGTGAAAATCAACTCGCCGATCAACGTCCCCGTGCAGGCGCCGAGACTGCCCCAGGACGGGATCAGCCAGGCTTCCACCGCCAGTTCGATTGCGAACACCAGCAGCACCAACCGCACAAAAACATACTGCTTGCCCAGGGCCGTAAGAAGGAAACGGAACTGGATCGACAGATACGAAAGCGTGCTGACCCAGATCAGGATCCGCATGGGCCGCACGGCCTCCAGGTAATCGCCACCCGCGAGAATGAAAATCAGCGGTTCGGCGCACATGAAAATGGCCACGGCGATGGGAATGCTGATGACCCAGAGCAAGCGGATACTGTCGGCAAACGCCTGCTTGAGTTGACTCGGGTCGCGGGCCGCCAGTCGGCTAAAGGAGGGAAAGGCCGCCGTTAATACGGCCTGCGGCAGCCAATTCAGCGGACCCAGCGGCCGGTAGGCGACGCTATAAATACCGACCACGGCGGCAGGCTGCAACAGGCCGAGCAAGAGCGTATCGAGTTGCCAGGTCAGCCCGCGGACCACGTCTCCCAGGCCCAGCGGCACCGCGTGCGACAACCAGTCGCGGGCCACGTTGCGGTTCAGCCGGAACTTGAGGCACTGCCAGCGCCACTGGAGTGCGCTCAAGAGCACCGCGGCCGCGAGCGCGTGACTGACGGCCAGCGCGGCCAACGCCGTTTCCAGTCGGAGCCAGTGGAGCATCATGAGCGCGACCACAGCCGTGGCGAAGGCCAGCCCTTGGAGCGCGCGGCAGAGATTCTCCTGGCGGAACATGTCGAACGCGCGGAACACGCCCGCCGAGAATCGCTGCACTTGAATGGCGGTGCAGGCGCAGGCCGCAAGGGCAAAACAGGTGACGCGCACGACCTTTCCAGTGGCCAAAGCCCACACGCCTCCGATCACAAGCAGGGTTGCGGCGGAGGCCAGTACGACGACGGCGAACAGGCCGGCCGCCTCTGCCACCGTTTCTTTCCAATCGTCGTGATGATGGGCGATGCGGTAGGTAAGCATGGTGCTCAGTCCGCCTTCCAGCAGCAACTGCACGGCCATGATGAGCGCAAAGACCAGGAAATAGTCGCCCAGGGCCGTTTTGCCGATGCCCCGCGCCAGGGCGAACACTACGACCAGATTGCAGACGGCGTTGAGACCTTGGGCGATCAGATTCAGCGTGCTGTTGCGAAGGATCCGCTGGAGCGTCTGTTCTGCCGTCGCGCGGGGCAACGAAGATGCGGGGGGCGGCAGGACATCACTCATGGTGGGATCTAGTCCAAATAGCCCAGGGATCTGAGCCGCTCCGCAATCGTGCTTTCGTCTTCCGATGAATAGCCGTCGGCGTCGGCCGCGGGCGGGCTCTCGGCCGAAGGGGTTGTCGCCCCGGCCGCCGGCCTGGAAACCTCCGTGAACACCTCGGCCAGAATCCGGCCGTCCATGTCATCGGGCGGAGCCATGCCGTGCAGGGAGAGAACGGTCGGGGCCAAGTCGATCAGCCGTGCCCCTGCGACGGAGAACCCCGCACGCACGCCGGGACCATGCGCCAGGAATATGCCATCCATGCGGTGATGCCCCGACTTGCCCGCGAAAAACAACTGGCTTTGCGGAGCGCGCGGATCGGTGGCCGTGGTCCAAGCCAGCCGGCTGGACTTGGCGCTGCTCTTGAAGGCATAGCTATAGCCGTCGAGCAAACCCCAGCGGATAATAATGTCGGGGGCTTCTTCCAGGCAGGGTCCGCTGTAGAGTTCCTCGCGACGATAGGCCTTCTCCACGATGGGAGTGCCTGTCTGGGGATGTCTCCAGGACTCCAACTCCCGGATCAAGCGGTCGCATAGCTCTCGATACTCTCGGCCGGGCTCGACGATGCCTTTGGGCTCTCGGCCTTTGAGATTGATCCACAGCACGGGGTAATACGGGTTCTCGTCGAAATAGGCCTGCGTGCCGGGCCAATCGATCATGCCGTAACGCAGCGCGCCCTCCAGGCCGCCGAGTTGCCGGTGCGCCAGCCGTGAGATCAGCTTCTTTGCCTTGGGCGGCAACAGCGCCATGGCCCGCAACTTCACGCCGTCGAGGATCCGCGAGGCGCGGCGAAAGGCCCCGGCGCGGAACCGCAGGAGGCCTAGCTGGCGGAGCCAGCAATTGGGATAAAGGACCCAATTGCTGACCCCGCCGAAGCCGTGGTCGGAAACCATGAGCACCACGGTGTCTTCCGGCACGCGGCGCAACAGCTCGCCCGTCTGCCGGTCCAGTTCCTGGTAGACCTGGAGGATGTAGTCTTTTTGTGGTCCTTGAAACAAGGGCGAGTTGGGATCGCAATATCTCCAGAAGTGATGTCCGGCCCCGTCGGATTCGCCGAACAGGACCATAAAGCAGTCCCAGGGATGATGGGTCATCAAGTAGCGTGCGGTGGCCGCCTTTTGCCGCACGGTGGCCAACATCCGCTCCAGCGCCAGATCCGTCTGGCCGCTGTTGATCTCCTGGGCCACGAAGGCGCCGATCGGATGCCGGCCTACCTCCCGCCGCAACTCTTCGTCCAGCCCGGGCGGGTACATTCCCCGCGCATCGACATACGCTGTTTCACCGGCCAGCCCCGCGGCGTCGAAACCGCTGATCATGACGCCGTTGACCGGTTCGGGCGGAAAGGTGCAGGGCAACGAGATGGAGATGACCTTGCGGCCCGCCTGAGAGAGGATCTGCCAGAAGCTCGGCGCGTGCCGTTGTCCGCCGTTGACGAACTCCAGTTGGTAGGTGCCTTTGCGGCGGCGGGTGAAGTCGAGAACGCCGTGCTTGCCGGGATTCTTGCCGGTCAGGAAACTGCTCCAGGCGGGAAAGGTCATGGGCGGAATGACGCTCCGCAGCGGGCCGTGGGCGCCCGTGGCCATCAGCCGGGCCAGCGTGGGCAGTTTCCCCTCGGCGACCCAGGGCCGGATCAGATCAAACGTCGCTCCATCCCAACCAATGATGCAAACGCGAGGCATGTCGGCTTTCTTTCGCGACTATTCGATATAACCCATCGACCGCAATCGCTGCGCGATCAGGTCGGCTTCAGCTTCGGTAAAGCCCGCTTCGGTCGGCGCCGTTTGGGGCGGCTCGGCGGCGGACTTCTCTTCATGGCGCGGCGGGTGCCGGGCCACGAAGTCGGGGTCCAGGGCTGCCAGCAAGGGCCGGCCGTCCATGTCGGCCGGGATCGGCAGCCCCATCAGGTAGAGGATCGTCGGCGCCACGTCGGTAATGCAGGCTTCCGAGAAGGCAAAGTTCCGCCGGGCCGGCCCACCGGCGATCATGAACACCCCCTCCAGGCGGTGCGAGCCGGCGAACTCCACGCCCCCTTCAATCGGCGTCGTCGAGTGGCTGACAATCGAGTCCCGTGGCCCACCCGGCACGCTTTGCTCCAAGAGGAAGGCGTCTTCCCACCAGGACAAGATCAGATCGGGGGCGTGGTCCACCAGCGGGCCATGATAGAGATCGCGGGTGCGGTAGACGTTGCCCACCAGCGGCCGGCCGGTCTGCGGATCCTTGATCGCTCGGAGCGCGTTTTCCACGGCCTGGAGCCGGCCTTCGATCTGCTCCGCGGAGAGCACTTCTCCGCCCGGCCCCGCGCGGCGATTGAGCCACACCGCGGGACACGAGCGATAGGCCTCATTGGCGTAGGCCGTGGTATGGTCCCAGTCGATGCGGGCCTCATCCAGGTCCTCGAACCAGGTGCGGAGTTTGGGAAAAGTGCCGGCCAGCAGCCGCTTGACGTTGTGGGAAAGCATGGAGCGCAGCAGGCCGTCGCCACGGCCGGCCATGGCCCGCAGAGTGCGTTTCCACCGGCCTTCCCGGCGGAAAGCCAGCAGCCCCGCTTGCTCCAAGGCCTGATTCAGGCGGAGACGCACGTTGGTGGTCGGCCCGAAGCCGTGGTCGGACATCACGATCACCACCGTCTGCTCGTCCTGCCCGGCCAAGAGCGAGGCGATGAGCCGATCCACGTGTACGTACACGTCGCGGATGGCATGACCGAATCGTGCCGCGCCGCGCGGGTCGTGCTTGTCGTGCTGCGGGCTCATGAAGTGCCAGAAATGGTGCTGCACCTGATCTGTCGCCGTATACACGACCATGGTGAAATCGGCCGGATAGCGGCCCGCGAGATAGCGCAGCGCCTGCGTGCGGTGGCTTTCCACCGTGCAGAGTTCCTCAAGCCGCCGGGTGCGCATGCGATCGCTGCGCATGTCGCCCAGGTGTTGAATGTCGATGTGATAGTCGATCCCCTGGCTTTGCAACTCGTCGCGCAAGCCGGCCGGATAGGTGTAGCGGGAGTGCTGGTGCGGCGTATCGAGGCCGGAGATCAGGTATCCGTTGACCGTCTCCGGAGGATAGGTCATCGGCACATTGACCACGCCGACGCGGCGCCCCGCGCGGCTGAGCCGTCCCCACAGCGTTTCGCCACGGCGGGAGGCGGCGTTGGTGAAGCGAAAGCTGCGGCCGTCGGGCAGCATTTCCACGAAGTCGAACAGGCCGTGCTTGCCCGGGTTCATGCCGGTCATGAAACTCGACCAGGCACAGGGCGTGATGGGCGGAATGGTCGATTTCAGCGGGCTGTGCGCGCCCTCGGCGAGCAAACGCGCCAGCGCGGGAAGATGTCCGTCCGCCGCCCAGGGCAACAGCAGATCGAAGGTGCCGCCGTCCAAACCCAGAACCAGCACCCGATAACTGTCGCTGTGCGGAGCGTCATGCATGTCCAGCCTCTACGGGTGAACAAGGCGTAGCCCGGTTCCGGTAGAGCTTCCCATCGACTACGCCTATCATGGCCGTGACATCCAGGCCGTCGAGAAACCGGCTGAGCTCTTCAGCCTGAGGCAACGGATCGCGGAGCATGTAATTGTAATCGATCTCACGGAATTGGAAGTGCTCGGGCCGCTCACGCATGTACTGCCGCACTTTCTCCAATTGCACGCTATAAAGCTCGACCAAACGCTTGACGGGGAGGTCGTCCGTACTCTTGTTAAAGCGGGAAAGCATGGCGTTCTGGGAAGCCACCACTTCGTCGAGATTCCGCTGCATGAGCACCACTCGGTAGCGGTGCATCAGGGGAAGGTCCAACAGGAGGAGATGGACCATTTTGAGAACTCGGCCTGCCGCCGTGCCGATCCACAAGCCATCGGCTTTGACCTTCTTGACCGGCTCGAATTCGAAATAACCGTGCGGATTGTCCTCATCCGCGCGACGAACATGATCGGTCAAAGCCGGAATGCCACCGCGGTCGATCATCCGCATCATCATCGAGGTACCGGAGCGGGGAACACCGGACACAATCGTCACGTAGTCACGTTTCATGCCTGGCTGCTCTCGCCCATCGACTAATTCGACCGCTCACAATGCGGAACAAGTATATACTTTGCGCGGTTTGAAATGATCCCAACCGCCACAATAGGGAACGGATCGTATCATTACAAACCGTTCACAGTATAGGTTATTCTAACCGGGCTTGGGGACCACGGCAATTTTCCGCCCTGGGTGCCACTTGGCTTTGCCACTGCCCGCATCGCAAACATGCACGACCGGCATCTCCGGCACGCCCCCTACATTCCACGCCAACGGACTAGTCGGCGTGAAATTTGCATTTCAGGGGGTCCGCAGCTAGAGTGAACAAAGCGGGACTTGTGGTGAAGGCAGGAAGCCTTGATTGACGCACGAGGCGACGCCAACCACACATCTTCTTGGGGATAGCCGCCCATCACTGTACTTTTCAGCGCTTTTCACCGGAACACCCTCCGCGGCGTATTGTTTCTTGGCTGAGATTCGAACCGCGAGGCACATGGGAACTGGGATTCTCTGATGTTACGCCGCATTTTTCGCTTTCTGACGGGTTGGTGGATCTGGGTGCCGGTGTTGGTCGTGGCAACGATCGCCACGGGCGTGCTGGTGCAGATGGCCCGACGCGCCTTGCAACTGGGTGATTCCAAAACGGCAGTCGCGAAGGGGACGCCCATTCCCGTGCGAACTGAGAAGATCGTCAAGAAGGAAGTTGAGCAAGTGATCGGCGCCACGGCGGTGACGCTGCCGTTTCAGAAGGTGACCGTCCGTCCGGAGGTCGGCAACCAGTTGGGCTCCTTCGGCCTGAGCCAGGTGGCTCCGGGCGGGTTGGTTCTTAAGGCAATTTCCGTTGTCGAAGGACAAGAGGTGCATCGCGGCGACGTGCTCGTGGAACTCGACGACAAGCAGTATCGGGTGGCGGTGAAGCAATGGGAGGCGCTCGTTGCGGCCACGCTGAAGGACGTCGAGTATCTGGAAAAGAGCTTGGAATCCAACAAGACCCTTCGCGAATTGGACGTCGTGCGGGCGGAAGCAAACTTGAAGTTCCGCATCGCCGATCTCGACGCCCACACCAAGCTGCGCGACGCCTTGGAGAAGCTGTCGCAGTCGGGCGGAGCCAGCCTGATCAGTTTCTACCAGGCATGCTCGACCTTCGTCGATGCCCAGTTCCAACTCGCCGTGGCCAAAGAACAACTGTGGCAGGCCAAGGCGAACCTGACGCTCGGTTTGTTGCACGACGAGGCGGCCCTGGCGGATGCGCAGGCCAAACGTGAAGCGGCCAAGGTGTCGCTGCACATGTTGCAGCACGACCTGGATGCTTGTCGCATCCGCAGTCCCGTCGATGGACTGGTGGAGAAGAAGGCCCTCCTGGCGCCCGGACAAGTGATCGACAGCTCCACCGTCCTCATGGAGGTCTACCGGGTCGAGCCGGTCTATGTCTGCATGGATTATCCCCAGGAGCGCCTCGACGAGCTTGCCGTGGGGCAACAGGCGGAGATCGTGCTGGACAGTTTCCCCAAAGAGACCTTCGGCGGCAAGGTGGTGGGGACGTCGCCCCAGGTGAACCCGGACACGCGGGTGACCGCCGTGTTGATCGAGGTCCGCAACCCCGGCAACCGCATCCGCGCCGGCATCAGCGGGTTTGCCCGCATCCGCTCCACCGGCACATTCCTCACCATTCCCGCCACCGCCGTCATGCAGCAGGGAACCAAGAGCATGGCGTTGCGCGTGGAGGCGGGCAAAGCGCGATCGCACGAGATTCTCACGGGCCACCTGTTGGAGACCGGCCTGCTGGAGCTGCGCGGCGGTTTGGCGTCCGGGGACGAAGTGGTGATCTTCGGCAACGACGAAGTCCAGGACGGCGACGTGGTGAACACCGATTGGCCAACGTGGTCTCGGCACGAGTGATGGCATGACGGAGTCAACTGCATCGCGCATCGGCAACCTCCTCCGCGGAACAGTGCGAGGGTTCTGCCGCCTCACCGCATGGTTGTTGGAAGCGGCGATGTCGTGGCGGGGGCTGGCACTCCTGTTCTTCGCCTGGGCGGCGCTGCTGACGGTCTCGGCCTGGGTGCGCCCGCCGCTGAGCCGCGATTTGCGCGCGATCGACATCCCCCTGGTTCTCGTTTCCGGCGCAGGCTCCGACGGCGCCGACTTGCTCTACGGTCCGCGGCACTTCCGTTGGAATAGCGGCGGCGTGATCCTGCTGGCGCTGATTGGCCTGGGCACGGCCGCCACCTTGTGGCGTCCGCGCTGGTTCGGCGTTTCCTGCGGCGTGCTCCTGGCGGCCGCGTTGATCGTCAATGCCACGGCGGTGCTGAACCAGCCGGCGCTGGTCCAATGGTTGACGTTCGAGGATGCCCAGAAGCAGGAAATCACCGCCGTGCTCTCGACGCTGAAGGAAAACGCCCTGGTGACGCCGGAAGTCGATACGCAGAAAGTGCTGCTCACCACGCAGCGGAACGACGAGAGCGAGCGCGGCTTGGCCACGCCCAGTGAAAATGCCCTGGAGCCTCCGGAAGCCGGCGACCAGAGCCTGCTGTTGGCTAGTCGAATCAACGACACGGCCGGGTGGGGATCCGGACTGGCGCAGGAGAAGGGGAAGTTCCTCTTCTGGGCCTACTTGCTGTACGGCAAATGGCTGGTCGTGCTGGCGGCCGTCGGCGTGCTTTTCGGTTATCCACGCTCCCTGGCGCGGCGCGCGTCGATCCTCGTCGCGTGGGTCCTCGTCGGGCTGCTGGCCGGCGCACTGGCTTGCTCCGCCCGCTTGGCGGGCGAGGTGTGTTGGTTTCGTGCCTACGTTCTCGAACAACGGGCCGACGCCGCCCGCGCCGAGGTCGTGCTGGACAGGTCCCTGGCCGTCTGCCCGCAACTCGGCTTGCTGCGGCGAAGCTGGTTGTTGCAGGGCAAGATGGATTATCGGCGGGGCGGATTCTCGCCCCTGGATTATCGACGGCAGGAGTACAGTTCCAGACAGCGTTTCTGGGAAGCACACCAACTGGCCTTCGACCGGCAGGTGCTCTTGGCCAACCACATGATGCAGTCCCTGCGGTACAGCCGCGATCAAGCTCGGGTGGTCAGAGTGCAATCGGCCGACTTCTTCACCGCCCGCGGGTTGGAACTCCTCGGCCGCGGTCTTCCCGCGGCGGCGCGGGACCACTTCGACATGGCCGACGCCGCGGGCGGGCAAACGCGGTTCGATTGTGCCTGTTTCCGCGCGTTGGTCAACATGCAAGGCGATCCGACGCGCGCGGAACCGGTCGCCGTCGACCTCGGCGAGATCCTCGACCATTGTCCCAATCGGCTGCTCCGCGCCGACATCGTGGCCGTTCTCGGCGATGCCTTCTTCGACGCCGGACGCATGCCCGCAGCACGGAAATGCTACGCCGAATCCATGGATCTTTTCAATTTGCCCAAGCAGATCAACCTGCGGGCGCAGAAATCCCTGGTGGGCATGTAGATGGGCACGCGCAACGTCTGCCGGCTGATCGTCCTGGCATTCTCCCTGGCCTTGGGGTGGCTGGCGTGGCGCGTCTTCGGGCCGGCCTACGTGCCCAAGTACTTCGTGGGCGGACCGGTCACGGCGCTGGCCTCTTGCGATCCCGACGCCAAGGTCCTCTATCTGCGATACACGCTCCATCTCAGCCAGCGCCCGCGGCATGCCTGGTTGCAGGTCCTCGCACGAGATCAGCTCGCCGTCTACATCAACGGCGCCCTTCTGATCAGCAAGGAGAACAGCGGTTTGACGGCCACCGCGCTGGCCGACCCCACGCCTCATCTGCAAGTCGGCGCCAACGTGATCGCCATTTGCGCGCACCAGACGAGCATCGACCGCCCGCCGGTCGTGGCCGTCGAGGGCGGATACCTCACGAGCGACGGCGAACATCGTTTCGGAGCGGAAGCCGAGTGGTACTGCAGCACCGTCTTCCAGCGGGAAGGAACCTGGTGGTTCTCCGGCCAGTTCGATGAGCGGCGTCTGCCGTCGCCGCGGCGGGTAAGTTGCGAACTCCGCGGCGACGCCGGGCAGCCGCCGCGGGCCACCACCGCGCCGCCGGGCGGCAAGTGGATCACGTTGCCCGGCTCGGGCGATGCGTCCGTGGCGATGCGGCGCGAGTTCACCCTGCAAGGGCGTCCCCGCTCCGCCTGGCTTCGCCTCACCTCCGCATGCCCCTACCGTCTGGCCGTCAACGGCATGATCCTTGAGGAAGAGGAGCAGCAACTTGCCGTCTCGCGGCCCTACTCGCCCCTGCGGCGAAGCTACGACCTGTCGGAATTCCTCCGCCCGGGCAAGAATGCCGTCGTGCTGCTGCTGACCCAGCCCTCCGGCACCGCACGAATCAATGCCGACATGGAAGTGGAAGACGCGCTCGGACGCTGGTCCCGGCTGGACAGCGACGATCGCTGGCAAGGGCAAGCCGGGACGCCGGCCGACTGGTACACTCCACCGCGGGAATCGACCGCCAACTGGCAGCCCTGCCGGGCGGAAACGGGCGACTTGGGCATCCTGCCTTGGCAACCCCGTCGCGAGTTGGGCCACCTCAGCCTGCCGCTGCTGGAAACCGTGCGGCAGCTAGCGCTGCTGGCCGGCCTGATCGCGGTGCTCGCGGTGCTCACCGCCGCGGCTTGCCGCTTGATCGAGATCGCCTTGGCGTCGCTGCGGGGAACGTCCGGCCGCGATGCCGATAGCCCCGAGGTGTACTACGCGCTTCTGCCCGCCACGTTGGCCGTAGGCGCGGGCATTCTGGCCGTCTACGATCCGCGCATCGCGCGGCAGGACGTGTATCGGGCCGAGTGGATGGCCCTGGCCGTGGCTTCGGTGGTCCTGCAATGGGCATGGCTGGCAATGGCCGCCTGGCGGTGGAAGTCGTCGCCGCAACCGGCCGCGATGCGGAAATCCACCTGGCGGGCCATCTGGCCCGGCGCGCTGGTCCTCGGCTTGGTCGTTCTCGGCTTCTGGCTGCGATTGGAAACCATCGGCGCCGATCCGCTCCAGGCCGATGAAGTCATGCAGTACAACGCCGTGCAGGGGATCTGGGACCGCGGCTTTCCCAGCCTGGTGGTCGACCCGGACCTGCCGCCGTCCTACGTTTCCACGAGTGAGATTCTCTATTACGTGCTGGCCGTGGCGTCGCTCTTTTTTCAGAGCGACCTGTACATCATTCGCTTCCCCGCGGTTGTTTTCGGCACGCTCTCGATCTGGCTGCTTTACGTGGTCGGCCGGCGCATGTTTCACCGCAACGCGGGCCTGATCGCCGCGGCCATCTGCGCGCTGTCGCCGATCTGCATCCAGATGTCCGACTTCGGACGTTACCCGTCGCAACTCCAGTTCATGACGTTGCTGACCGTGTACCTGTTTTGGCGGACGATCGACGTGCCCGGCGCGATCAATCGCCGCTTCCTTTGGCTGACGACGCTGAGTTTCGCGGGGATGTATCTGACCTGGGAGGGGGCGGGATTGCTGGCCCTGGGAATGGTGTTCGCCTTCCTGCTCCATCGCCGCGGCCGCCT
>JBEKZQ010000197.1:0-11189 GCA_049509675.1 Thermoguttaceae bacterium
CGTCGAATTCCCCTATTAACCCAAATTCCCCTCCCTGTCCATATCACTTATTGCTGTCTACGTATTTACGAAACGGACATCTAGCCCGAAGCGCCAGCGAGGGATTTCCGGCGATTCTCCCTCGCTGGCGCTTCGGGCCAGTGGTCTGTCAAACTTGAGTTTACGGGTGCCGCGGTTGGCTTGTCCAACCGTGTTTCCAGCACTGCTGGGCAAGCCGGGCACCGACCGGAGGTTGGTCGTGGCACCCAACCGGTAATGTCGAAATGGACAGACCACTAGGGTGATGGGGAAGAATTGGTCGTGGTTCCGCGCTGGGTGGCTCCGCCAGTGTTTGCGCAGGCTTCACTTGGCAGGAAAAGCCGAAGCACTGGCAAGCCAGTGGCACCCGACAAGCGCCATCTAACCCTCTCCCGCTCGTGCCGCGGCGGCACGCGGGCGAGGGGACTTTGACTGCGCGGGCAGCCACAGGAAGCAGCCGATCAACAGCACGCCGGCCACTGCGCCGCAGAGCAATATCGGCCAGGGATAACCCAGACTGTTCTCGCTTTCGCCGGCAACGAGATTGCCCAACGCCGGCCAGCGCTGGGCAAGTTCCGGCAGCCGTGCAGAGGTCACCAGGAGCAGGTTGTGCAGCAAGTGGAAGAGGATGCCGGGCAGCAGGCTGCCGCTCTGGACGGCGATCAGGCCGATCACGACGCCCACCAGGCAGGCGACCAGTGATTGCTGGAATATGGCGTGCGTCAGGCCGAAGAAGACGGCCGTGAGCACGATCGCCCGCCACTTGTGGCCCAACTGCCGGAAACCGGAGAGGATGAAACCGCGGAAGGCCAGCTCCTCGCACAACGCCGGGAGCACCGCGATCAGCAGGGCGATCTGCCAGAACGGCGCGGCCGTGAACATGCGATCGATGGTCTCCAGCGGACCCTTGAGGTCCTCGCTGATCGGATACAGCCGCCGCACTCCCACTTGCAGTGCGGCCGAGATCGGATGCAGGACGATCGCCAGGCCAAGGGCGGCCGGAATCGTCCAGAAGCGCGGCCAGCGCAATAACAACGTGGACCGCGGACTACGGGAAAGCAGCAGCGCCATCAGCAGGGCCGGCAGGAGGACCACGACAAGCTGCGTGACGATCGTTAGCCTGGCGAAGCCAGCGAAGTCGCGCGGCTGGGGCGCTACGGCCCCCATGAAAAACTGGACCATGAGGATCAGCACCGCGCAGAAGGCGGCCGCGGCCGCGGTCGGCGTCGCCTGGCGATCGCGCCACAGGTGCCTCAGCCACAGTCGCAGGCTGAACTGCTCGCCTTCGCGAAACAGGACCGATTCGGAATTGAACTGATCCACGGCCCAGCGGATCGACAACAGGCAAGCCCCGAGCGTGACCCCCAGCACCACCGGCAGGAATTGCATCGCCTGCCAATAATTGCCCTCCAACATATTGCGCAGCAGCAGCACCACGCCGGTCACCGGGATCAGGCTGGTGCCCAGGCTCAACTCAACGCCCGGCGTACTGGGCAGTAGCGCCAGCGGCATGGTGACGACCAGCAGGGGGACCAGGTAGTACTGGCCTTCTTTCGAGCTGCGCGCGAAGGCGGCCAAGGCCAGGCACAGCGCGCTAAAGAGCGCCGAAACCGGCACCAAGGCCAGCCCCAGCCAGACGATGGCCAATGCGGGCGGCGGCCCGAACGCGGGCAATGCCCGCACGATCAGCCAGCCGGTGAACCCCATGCTGACCAGGTTCAGCCCTGCGCTGAGCATACTGAAGAGCATGACGGTCAGCAACTTGCCGAGCACGATTTCGCCGCGTTCGGCGGGACTGCTCAAGAGGGTTTCCAGGGTGCCGCGCTCCTTTTCGCCGGCGCACAGGTCGATGGCCGGATAAAAGGCCCCGGTCATGGCCCAAAGCAGCAGCATGACGGGCAGGATCTTGGCCCACAGGGCGGCGCCATGATAGGCGGTTTCCTCGGCCACGTCGATGGTCTGGACGTGCAGCGGCGCGGCGGCCGACGCAGCAACGCCCGCGGCGGCAAGGTTGCCCTTGACCACCGCCTCGCTCCAACTGCGCATGACGGCGCCCAGCCGCGCACAAGTGATCTGCGAACGATCGTTGGCAGTGGTATAGATGATTTCCGGAGCGGGGAGCGTCGGGAACTCTTTTTCCTCTGTGGCGGCGGTGCCGATTTTCGCGGCACGCCGCCGGCTGGAGCGCTGGAGGTCGTGGCGGAACTGTTGCAGGCGGCGGCCGAAATCGGCGGGAAACAGCAGCGCGGCATCCCAGCGGCCCTCGGCCACCGCTTGACGGGCTGCGTCGCGCGTGTCAGAAGGGGAAGAAGAAACAGACGCCTGCGTCGGGGAAGGGGACAGTCCCATTTTCGTTGAACAAAAATCGGGACAGTCCCCAAGGTGCATTTCCAACAGCCCCGCCTCCTTGCCCGCGTCGTGGAGCACTTGCGGATCCAGCTTGCCGTCCTTGAACAAGGCGGGGGCGACGGTCAGATTCTCGGCCCCCAACACCAACACCCGCGTGAGCTGCTTGCGGCGGAACTGGGAGATTTGCGAAAGGCTGGCCCCCAAGAGCGGATAGAGCAGCACCGGCAGCACGAAGATCATGAACAGCGTGCGGCGGTCCCGCAGTTGGTCGCGGATTTCGCGAACCAGAATCAGCCTGACGTTAGTGACGTTCATGCGCATTGCTCTTGATCGTGCCGCGAGATGAGTTGGAAGAACAACTCCTCGAGGTCTTGCTCGTGGTGCTGCTCGCGGAGTTCCTCCAGGCTTCCTTCGGCCAGGATCCGGCCGCGGTGCAGGATGGCCACCCGGTCGCACAGCCGCTCCACCTCGCGCATGATGTGCGTCGAGAAGAGGATGCACTTGCCGTGATCGCGCAACTCGGCCACGGTGCGCAGCAGGGCCCGGGCGACCAGCACGTCCAGGCCGGCGGTGGCTTCGTCGAAAATCAAGACCGGCGGATCGTGAACGATGGCCCGGGCGATCGACACCTTCTGCTTCATGCCGCTCGACATCTTGGCCCCCAACACGTCGCGCAGGTCGTTCATCGCCAGCCGCTCGAAGAGGTGCTCCATGCGAGCGGTCAGTTCGGCGGGCGCCATGCCGTACAGGCGGCCGAAATACTCGACCATCTCCCAGCCCGTCATGCGGTCGTAGACGGCCGTGTTGACCGACAGGAAGCCGATGTGGCGGCGGACCTGCGCGGCTTGCGTGCGGACGTCGAAGCCGTTGACCGTGACCGTGCCCTCGGTGGGCCGCAACAGGGTGCTGAGGATCCGCAAGGCGGTCGTCTTGCCCGCCCCGTTGGGACCCAACAGCGCGTACACCTGGCCGGGGCCGGCGTCGAAGCACAGGCGATCCAAGGCCACGAACTTTCCGCGTCGCAGATCGGGATAGTGCTTGGTCAGGCCGTGGACGTGGATCATTCCCCTATTTTACACTCAATTACTCGACCAACTCATAAAAAACATTTCTCTTTCGCGGTGCATAGCCGGCCTCTTCGATCGAGCGGCGGATCTCCGCCTCGGTGGTGCGATAACAGGTGCCGGCAGCCGCCACGACGTTCTCTTCGATCATCAGGCTGCCCATGTCGTTGGCCCCGAAACGCAACGCCATTTGCCCCACGCTCAGCCCCTGCGTTACCCAACTGGCCTGCACGTTGGGGAAATTATCGAGGTACAAGCGGGCGACGGCCAGCGTCCTGAGATACTCAAACGCCCCGGCCCTGGGCAAGTCGGCAAGTTCGGTATGATCGGGCTGAAAGGTCCAGGCGATAAAAGCGGTAAAACCGTGCGTCTGGTCCTGGAGCCGCCGCAAACGCTCCAAGTGCTCGATCCGCTCGGCCAGGGTTTCCACGTGGCCGAACATCATGGTCGCGGAGCCCCGGCCGCCCAAAACGTGCCAGGCCCGGCACACCTCCAGCCAGCCCTCCGCCGACACCTTGCAGGGACTGATCTGCCGCCGCACGCGATCGACCAGGATCTCCGCGCCGCCACCGGGCAGACTGCCCAGGCCGGCCTGCTTCAAGCGCAGCAGCACGTCCGTGACGGGCAGCGCGGAAACTCGGGCGACATGATCGATCTCCGTGGGGCTGAAGCCATGTACGTGGACCTGCGGAAAGTGCCGCTTGATGTCGCAGAGCAACTGTTCGTACCAGGGGAGCTTCAACTCCGGGTGCATGCCGCCTTGCAACAAAATCTGGCGGCCGCCCAGGGCGATCGTCTCGTCGATCTTCCCGTAGAGTTCGTCGCGGCCCAGGACGTATCCTGCCTCGTCGCCCGGTGGGCGGGAGAAGGCGCAGAAGCGACAGCCGCTCGTGCAAACGTTGGTATAGTTGATGTTGCGATCGATGTTATAGGTCCGATACGGCTGGGGATGCGTGCGGCGGGTGACCGTGTCGGCCGCCTCGCCCAGCGCCGCCAGATTGTCCCAAGCCAACAGCGCAAGCCCATCGGCCGGATCGAGCCGCCGGCCCGCTAGAGCCCGCTCAAGCGCTCGCTGTGCCACGGGGACTGTCCCAATTTTCGTCTCAGCGAAAATAGGACTGTCCCCTTCGCCGCTTTCCCCCTCACCCCCGCCCCTCTCCCGCGAGGGGAGAGGGGAGCTTCCCGCTGAAAACTGAAAACTGAAAACTGAAAACTTGTTGGAAACCAGCCCATGGCGGGCGGCCAGCGTGTAGAACAGTTCCAACCCCTGCCGCTGCCGCGGCCCCAGGTGGAAGTGCAAATGATCGCGCAGATATGCCAGGCACGCTGACTCGGGCAGGCCGACTTCGGGCGCCGCGGCGCGGGCGATCTCGCCCAAGCGGCCGATTCCGTCGTCCCGGGCGGCGCTGAGAACCTCGGCCAGGCCCGGACACTCCAGGCCGGCCCGGGCCACCCACAACGCGAATACAAACGGCAGCCCGCTCCAACGGGTCCACTCCTCGCCCAGGTCCCACACGAACTCGAACGGCTCGTCGCAGGGACGCAGGCCGCGGTCGCCGACGAGCATTGCCGCGTCGGCCGACGTGTCGGCCAGCGTGGCGCCGATCGGCAGCGGGGTCAGCTCCGGACTGAGCCCGAACCGCTCCAATAGCAGGATCCGCACGAGCGTGGCGCTGGTGCGCGAGCCTTCATCCAGCGCCAGGCTCCGCAACCGCTCGATCGGCACTCGGCTATAGAGCTTCACGCTTTGCACCGGCCCATCGCAGGCGATGCATGCATCGGAGACGATCTGGTAGGCCGGATCGCGCAGCAGTTCGATCGAGGGCACGATGGCCGCGTCCAGTCGTCCGCCCGCCAGGTCATCGGCCAGCCGGCTGGGCAGATCGACCGTGATCTTTGCCGCAGGGGCCAATCGAGGAAGACTGAACACCAGGGGCCAGGCATTCAGATAGGAGACCGCGCCGATACGGACGCCGACCAGCGATTCGCACGGCGATTGTTGCGACACGCCCCACCCCTCGCTCAACACGCTTTGTTATAGCTGGCGCCGGACCATGTGTCCTTGTGCAAGCCGTTCATGTAGGTGTGAACTTCGGCTTGGCCCCGCTGCACCAGTCTTTCGATTTGAACAATTGTATTCTCGTGCTGATCGCTTTGAAGATACCCTCTCAGAACCCGCAGGTCCTCCAATAACGCCGCCATTTGAAGACGGTTGAAAACTGTGTCGCCATAGGGGTCAACAAAGCGGAGGCAAGTAAAATGGGAGTGCCTGACCTACATGGCTTTGCCTGTGTACGTTGCGATCGATCCGGCGATGACTCCCTAATGGGCAAGCGATCCCGGCGGAAGCACCGGCAAAGCCAGTGGCACCCGCCGCGACGCCTGTTCATCTCCGAACCGTCGCCTCTTATCCCCCCGCCCCTTTCTGCAGCAGTTCGCAGGCGGCGTCGGCCATGCGCTCGTAGAGGTCTTCCAATTGCTCCTCTTCCACGGCCGAGAAGGCCACGCGGATGTCGCGCTCGCCGTCGGCAATCACGCCGATGCCGTACTTTTCCAGCAGGTACTTGCGATACGTCTCGGCGTCCAGACCCTTGAGTTTCAGGCACATGAAATAGCCGGCGTTGAACGGATAGGGCTCCCAAAAGCGCGCGTACTTGGGCGCTTGCAGGACCTCGCGGACCTTTTGGGCCCGGGCCTGAAGGATCTCCTTCTTCTGCCATGCCTCGACCGCCAGGGCCTTGCCGCTCATGGCCTTGGCCAACACCGATTGGGCCACGTGCGAGCAATTGGAGATCGTGCTGCGGATGGCGCCGGCGACCTTCTTTTCCAGGGCGCCGTACAAGGCGTCGCTACTGAAGAAAGCCCGGCTGCTGAAGGTCAACATGCCGGTGCGGAATCCCCACACGAACTGCTCCTTCGTCGGGCCGTCGACCTTTACGGCCAGGATCCGCTCGTGGCAGCCGGCCAGGCGCGAGAACAGCGACTCCTGCAACACGTCGTCGTCGTAGAACAGGCCGAAGTAGGCGTCGTCGGTCACCACGACCAGGTTCCGGCCGTCGTCGGCCGACTCGCGCAGCACGGCCACGATCTGCTCGGCCTCGGCACGGGTGATGGCGTAGCCGGTGGGGTTGTTGGGGAAGTTCAGCACCAGCACCGTCTTCCAGCTCCCGGCGCGAGTGGCCAGGGCCTGGCGGAGGGCCTCGACGTTGAAGCGGCCGGCGGCGTTGAAGAAGGAGAACAGCGCCAATTGCGCCTGGAAGCGCACGCCGAAGAGCAACTCGTAGTTCTCCCAGAATTTGTCGGCGAGCAGGACCATGTCGCCCTTGTCGACGAACAGATCGCCCACCAGGCTCAAGGCGTGCGTCACGCCGCTGGTGACGATGGGCACGGAAAAACTCTTGCCGCTTAGGCTGGGGTTCTTGCGCAGCAGCTCTTCGCGCCATTTTTTGCGCAGATCGGGCCGGCCGGTGGCGGGCGCGTAGGTCAACGCTTCGCCCGGCGCGAGGTTGTTGAAATATTGCATGACCGAGGGGAGGAACATGGGCTTGCCGCCCTCCCGGGCGATGCCGATGGTGGCGTCGTAGCGGGTGGCCTTGTCTTTGGCCTCGGCGCTTTGAGCCAGGATCCCCTTGGGGAAGAAGAGCCGCTTGCCCAGTTCCGAGAGCATGCCGAAGATGTACGGATTTTCGCGCTCGATCACCTCGTTCAACTGGGCCGCCAAGGGGCGGATCTCCGCGCCCGGCTTCAACAGCGACCCCGGCGCACGCAGCCGCAGCCGCAGGCTTTCCAATTGGTCCCATAATGCCTGCGGGAAACGGCTGCCGAATTCCTGAAAGAAGCTCACCACGTTGTCCGTCTCCTGGTACCAGTCTCCCCGGTCGACGGCGAACAGCTTTTGCAGGTTCTCGGGCGGCAGGTCCAGGCCGGTCAGGTCGAGACTGTCGGTGGTGGGCACGTAGCCGATGGGTGTTTTCGCGGCATCGCCTTCGCCGCGGCAGCGATCGAGGATCCATTCGATGACGCGGAGGTTCTCGCCGTAGCCGGGCCAGAGGTAGTTGCCGTTCTCGTCCTTGCGGAACCAATTGACGTGGAAGATCCGCGGCGGAGGGGCCATCCGCTTGCCCATGTTGATCCAATGTTCGAAGTAATCGCCCATGTGGTAGCCGCAGAAGGGCAGCATGGCCATGGGATCGCGGCGTACTTCGCCCAGCGTGCCGACCTGGGCGGCGGTCCGCTCCGAGGCCATCGTGGCGCCGATGAATACGCCGTGGTTCCAATCGAAGGCCTCATAGACCAGGGGGGCCAGACGCGAGCGGCGGCCGCCGAAGATCAGCGCGGAAATGGGCACGCCGTGGTGGTGCTCCGTGCGGAACGAGGCCGAGGGACACTGCGACAACGGCGCGGTGAAACGGCTGTTGGCGTGGGCCCCCTCGATCGGATCGCCACGGTCGTCCTTCAAGCCCGGCTTCCAGGGCCGGCCTTGCCAATCCCAGCCTTCCGCGGGCGGCGGGCCGTCGCCGCCTTCCCACCACACGCTGCCGTCCTTGCCCAGCACCACGTTGGTGTAGATCGTTTTGCGGTCGATGGTCTTCATCATGTTCGGGTTGGTTTTGGAACTCGTGCCCGGGGCCACGCCGAAGAAGCCGGTTTCCGGATTGACGGCCCACAAGCGGCCGTCGGTGTCGATCCGCATCCAGGCGATGTCGTCGCCCACGGTCCAGATGCGATAGCCCTTGATCTTCAGCCCGTCGGGCGGGACAAGCATGGCCAGGTTCGTCTTGCCGCAGGCGCTGGGGAAGGCGGCGGCGATGTACTCGACGCGGCCCTCGGGATTCTCCACACCCATAATCAGCATGTGCTCGGCCAGCCACCCTTCACGCTGGCCAAGGCAACTGGCGATGCGCAACGCCAAACACTTCTTGCCCAGCAGCACGTTGCCGCCGTAGCCGGAGCCGACGCTCCAAACGGCGTTATCCTCGGGAAAGTGCAGGATCAGGCGGCGCTTGATGTCCAGATCGGCCTTGCTGTGCAGACACTTGGTGAACTCCCCGCCGGTTCCCAGCCGCTTCAGCACCGACGAGCCCACGTGCGTCATGATCCGCATGTTCAACACCACGTAGATGCTGTCGGTAAGCTCGACGCCGATCTTGCTGAAGGGCGAGCCGACCGGCCCCATGGAGAAGGGGATGACATACATGGTGCGGCCGCGCATCGCGCCGCGGCAGATCTCGCCCGCCCGGCGGTAGCCCTCCTCCGGCGACATCCAATTGTTCGTCGGTCCGGCGTCCTCGCGCAAGGTGGTGCAGATATAGGTCAGATGTTCCGTTCGGGCGACGTCGTTCAGGGCCGTGCGATGATAGAGGCAACCGGGCAGTTTCTCCTGGTTCAACAGCGTCATCTCACCGCTGGCGACGCTTTCCTGGACCAGCCGATCCTTTTCCTCTTCGGAGCCATCGATCCAAACGATCTGATCCGGCTCGCACACGCGGGCCATGTCTTCGACCCATTGCTGGAGTTTCGAGTGCTGATTCACGTGATTGAATACCATTCTAAAGTGGGGTCTGCTCCGATTTAGCGTAGCCCCTAAGTGTACCGCGAGGCGTGCCGCTGTTCAAGCACTGACGACGCAGGTTACACACAGGTAGAAGTCCCCTTGGCGAACGGTGGCTCTTCCGATTCTAGCTTGGGCCGGGGAGAATTGGTCAGCTTCTCAACACCTGCCTTGCTCACCGGTAGGGGGGCCCCTGCGTAGCGCTTGCGTTTGCCGTCTAGAACTTAATGAGTTCGCCGATGCCGGATCGTCACGGTAGCCAGCGTGCGAGAAAAACCGGCCCCGGCGGTGCTTCCGTTCGACGCAGGCGCCGGCCTACTATAGAATAAGCCGGACTGGATTGGTTATCCATGACAAAGCCGAGGTTGAACGTGCCAGACATTCGAAATGAACTTGAGCAGGCACTATATGCCCTGACAATGGAGCATCTGGCCAAGCTCGCCACGTACATTCCGGGGCCTGTCAAGCCGAGGTCGCCAAGCTCACCAGCAACCCGAACATCAATCTCGTTGGCGTGGGGATGGAGGTACGCCATTGCTACCAAACGGGCGACAGCAAGCGGACCCAAGCGGATGAGGCGTTGGCCCGCCACTTTTTGCTGAGTGGCATCTTGCCGGTAATGCCCTTGTTTTGCAACCAGAGCAATCCGGGAATCGTCAGCCGCTATCGAAGTGTCTGGGTCATCAAGGAGGGGATGGATGCCTACGGCGTGGTGGAGACCTTCTCGGGGTACGACTTCTATGACTTCTTGAAGCGGAACCGGGACGACTTCCGCAAACCTGTAATCGACCTCCTGCGGAGCTTGACGAAGTGATGCAACCGAGCCTTTTCGACGTGGGACCGAATTTCACTAATCGCAGCACGAAGTCGGTTACGTTTCAGGGCAAGCTGGACCTACCGATCCACCGCTGGTATCGGCTTACGCCCAGTTTCTCTCCGCAACTTGCGCATGACATCGCCGCCCACTTTGAGCTTTCGCCCTCGGATTTCGTGCTGGACCCCTTTAGCGGCGTCGGAACAGTCCCCCTGTGCATGAAGTACCGAGGCGTCCCCGCGTGCAGCGTCGAACTCAATCCCTACCTCCACTTCGTCGGAACCGTCAAGACCCGCACCTATACCGACCTCCCGGCCATCGAGAACTGCTTCGAGGGTTTCATCAGGGCTTACCGGGCGTGCCTCAAGGATGTGCCTTTCAAGTCGAAACCTGCCGATTACCTGGGTGAGTATGCCGCCGACATCCCCCCGATCAATTTCCCTGATCGCTGGTGGTCCCTTGGCAACCTCGCCCAACTCGTGTGTCTTCGCCGGTTAGCCGCGGTCTTTCAGGCTGAACCGCAACATCTTGATCTCCTGAAGATGGCAGTCCTGAGCATTCTCGTCCCGGTCAGCAACGCCAAGCACAATCACGTATCCTTGACTTTCGCCAATAAGCCGCTGCCCACCGTCGATGTCGCCGACATTCTGGCACGCCAACTGCGAAACATGATAGCCGATCTGAAGACGGTGGCTGATCTTCCTGCCGCAGACGTGACGATCTATCGGGGCAACAGCAAGGAACTTACGAAGGTCGTGCCTAAGCTGCCGAAGGTGTCGGCGGTAATCACGTCGCCGCCATACCCCAACAGGTTCAGCTACGCCCGAGAGACCCGGCCCCACATGTTCTTTTTCGAGTTCATCAGGAGTGCCAAGGCGGTTGGCCAGCTTGAGACCGATGCCATTGGGGGTACGTGGGGGAGGGCAACCTCGGTGCTGGCCCACGGCGTCGCGCCGAAGAACAAGCTCATCCAGGGTCTGCTCGATCCGTACCTGCACGGCATCCACTCGAACGGGGATCTCATGGCACACTACGTCGTGAAATACTTCAACAACATGTACGACCACGCTGGTGAAGTCGCCGAAGTTTGCCAGAAGAAGGCGCGCCTTGCCTACGTCATCGGGAACAGCAAGTTCTACAATCACCCCCTTCCTAGCGACGAGATCCTCGCCTCCATTCTTGGACACTTCGGCTTCGAACTGGAGCGGATCGACCGGATGCGGAAACGGCAGAGCAAGACAGGTCTTTACGAGGCGGTCGTGTTCATGCGTAAGGGGTGCAAGTTGTACTTTGCATCGCCTATGAGGTGGTCTGGTAGGATCGTTGGCCGGTGGCCCGAGCGGGCCGTTCCCTCCAGAAGGTGGTCAGCGGCTTCGTCTCACTGATGTGGTCG
>JBEKZQ010000198.1:0-13710 GCA_049509675.1 Thermoguttaceae bacterium
ATGGCCACGGCCAGCAGGATCGGGCGAAGATACGCCTTGCGGAAGAACGGCTCTTCGACGCCGTGATGGGCCACGTCGAGCGAGGCCCGGATCTCGCCGATCTCCTCGTCCACGTCGCCGGCGCCCAGCCGGCGGAAGATTTTTCGGGCCTCCTCCACCCGTCCCCGGGCCACGAGCCAGCGGGGGCTGTTGGGCGTGAGGAACAGCAGAAAGAAGAAGGCCGCCGACGGCACGGCCACCACGCCGAACATCCAGCGCCACTCGTTGGCGCCGAGGTGCAGCCAGGCGATCAGGTAGTTGGAGAAGAATGCCAGCAAAATGCCCGCCACGATGTTGAACTGCGTGACGGCCACGAGCCGGCCCCGAAGCTTCGCCGGGGAAATCTCGGCGATATACATGGGCGAGACGACCGAGGCGCCGCCGATGGCCAGTCCGCCGATGAAGCGAAATGAGACGAAAGAGGCCCAGTTCCAGGGCAGGGCGCTGCCCAGGGCGGAAACGAAATACAGCACGGCAATCGTCAGCAGGGCGCTGCGCCGTCCGAACGTGTCGGCAGGCCGGCCCACCGCGATCGAGCCCACGATCGTGCCGATCAGCGCGCTGGCCACCGTGAACCCCTGCCAGAACGTGCCGGGCAGGCCCAGCCAGGCATCGCCCAGTCCGAAGACGATCTTCAGCGCGTCGGTGTCGCCGGAGATTACGGCCGTATCGAAGCCGAAGAGCAGGCCGCCCAGTGCGGCCACGATCGTGCTGCGCAGCAGGTAAGCGTTCACTTTCACTGTAGTCATCACTCCACAATCACGCCCGGCGCCTCGTGCGGCAACTTGTAGGCGCTGTAGATCGTCAAGCTGTTCGGCGGGAGCGTGTCGCGCAGCTCGGCTTGGGCCGGTCCCAGCGGGTACTCTTGCTGCGGATCGACCTTCACGTCGCACCGCTCTCGCTCCGCTTCACCATACCGATAGCGATACAACGCCACGGGCTGCGTCAGCCCCTGGAGGGCCAGTTCGAGGCGAAACTCGGCCGATGCGTCGTTGACGATGGCCAGCGTGAGCTTTCCGCGCGGGCTGCGCAGTGCGGTGCAGAACACCCGCTGCCACGCGCCGACGCGCCCACCCTCGACGCGGCTGGCCAGGACCGCGGAATGCTTGGCCGAAAATCGGCTGAGCAGACCGAGGCAGTAATAGCTGTTCGGATGCGGCACGAAATCGGCCAGCAGTTTCTTGTGCTGCCGGTCCCAGGTGTCGAGGAACTGCCATTGACCGTCGAGGTCGCCCCGATTGAGAAAACTCCAGCGGTTGAAGCCGTCCACGCCGGCGTTGGCCAGGCGGACGACCAGCTCGCTGCCGGCCAGGGCCGATTGCGGGCAGCTTGGGCCGGGCTGATCGGGCACCCAGCCGTAAGCCATGGTGCCGAACTCGGAGAGCAGCAGCGGCTTTCCCTCGCTGTGGGCCAGCCTGGCCCAGGCCGCCGCATTCTTCTCTTGCGTGGCCACGTGCCCGTTGGTGCGGAAGTCGAAATCGGCCCCGTAATCGTGGAAATCATAGGCCCCCAACAGGCCCAGATAGCCGTAGCCGGCTGGCGGCGAGGCCGGAAAGCCGATCGTTTCGTCCGGGCCGGAGAGCGGCAGCCCTTCGAGCCCGTGTTTGTCCAGCGCCCTGCGCACGGCCTTTAGCCCCGGCTCGATCGATAGCGGCTTGTTCGGCGGGGCCTGCCACCACGAGAATCCTTGGCCGGGCTCGTTGTTGATGCACAGCCACTTGATCGAGCGATAACCGCGATGCTTGATCAGATGCTCCATGAGCACGGCCAGGCCGTCGGCGAAGGCCCCCAGGTCGGTCGGCGCACTATGGACCCGACCGACCGGATCGTCGCGGTAAGCCGGGTAGGCCAGCCAGGCGGCGTTGCACCACATCTGCTGAAAGAACACGTCGGCGCCGTGCGTCTCGTTCCAATCGAGGATGCGGTAGAGGATGCGCATCTCGGGACTATCCAGGGTGAACTTGCCCCGCTCGGGCTCGTAGATGCGTTGTTCGATCTCCACGCGATTGAAGTCCAGGCCGAGCCAGGCGGCGTGGCGATAGATCTGCTGCCAGGCCCGCTGGTCCTCGGCCGGCGGATAGGCGCCCCAGCCGCTGCCGCCGTGGCTGTAGCCGTCGAAAATCGGGTGCTTGACGCCGTAGGGGATTTGTGCCTCGATGGCGTGCCAGGACGCGCCGATGCCGCCGCGCATGGTGTTCAGCACCGTGCGGCAATCCACGGCGACGCGTACATCAGGGGCAATCTCTTTGCCGACGGAATCGTCGGCGATCGCAAGGCACAAGACGAGAATCAAGTACGTTCGATGGTGGTAGCGCATGGCGTCTTCGCAATTCTATGGCCGAAGGAAGCAGTCCACGAAAAACACGAACAACACGAAACTCGGGCCAATCGCCCGGTCGTGGCAGTATCGTAAACCCTTTTTCGTGTGGTTCGTGTATTTCGTGGACCTTCAATCTACAGTTGCGGTTTCCGTGTTCAATCGGTGTTCCATCCGCGGCTAGAGATCCATCCTCCAGTCAATTCCCTTGCAGATATCGCCTGGCGCGTTCCAGCGTGGCGGCGTCGCTGCTGGTCTTGAGCACTTTCTCCAGGGCGGGCTTGAACTCGGCGATGTTGGGATCGCGCAACTCCTTGTGCCGCGCCAACTCGACGATGCTCGTCGAGGCATCTTTGACCGCTCAACTCGATGGCCAACTTGAGCCGGGCCAAGCGTTCCGCGTCGGGCAACTGGTCGGGCAGCGAGACCACGCGAATGAAGGCGTGCAAAGCCCAGCGGCGATGCGACTCGGCCTTGGCGTTGCGGGCCAACTGGAGGAGCGGCTCGGCGACCGAGGCGTCGGGCCAATTCGAGATCGCCCGCACCCCAGCCTCGTACAGTTGCGGGTCCTGGCTGTCCAGGGCCTGCTGGATCGCTTGCCGCGCGGCGTCGCCGCCGATGCGACCCAACAACGGCAACAACTCGACGCGCTGGGGTGCGGGGGCAGCCCGGAAGATAGCCAGCACCGGTTCGGCCCGCTGCCGGACATCGGCGATTTGCCGGCAGACGAGTTGCACCGCGCGTTCGGCGTCCTCGCGATCGGGGCCTTTGGCGGTCTTCAGGACGATGGCCACCAGGGCCGGGATATCCTTCGCTCCGGCCAATTTGGCCAGGGCGGCCAGTGCGCGGGCGCGAACCTCGGGGCCTTGCTCCGTTGCCTCGCCCAGCAGAATGCCGACGACCCCCACCGGCCGGCGCGCTTGGAGGACCCCGATCCATCCGGCCCGCCGTACCGGATCCTTCTCGGCCCGCATGGCGGCGATGATCTGCTGGTCGATCTTCGGCCCGCAAATGGCCTCCAGGCTTTGCCGTGCCGTCTGGCCGACCGGGTCATCGGCGGCGGCCAATTCGACCAGCGCCGGCAGGGCCGTAACGTCGCCCACGGTACAAAGCGCCCGGGCGACCGCCAGCCGAACTTCCTGGTGCGGACTTGTTGCCGCCGCCAGCACGATCGGCGCCAAGGTCTTGTCGCCGCGGATGCGGATTGCGGCGATGATTGCGACCTGGCTGGCGGCAGGCAGTTTCGGCACGTCGGCAGCGACCGTGCGCAGGTCGGCGGACGACAGATTTCGCAATTCGCCGGCAGCCGCCGCCCAGCTCATGCGATCATTGCTGGGCAACAAACCCCAGGCGATCGCGCAGGCCGTGTCGGACCCCGCCGTCTGCACCAGGCCGCGGAGTGCGGCCATACGGACCAGGCGGGCCTCGCCCGGAAGCGACATGGCACCGTAGATTTTGGCCGCCTCCTCGCCGTCGGTCTCGCGCAGCCGATCGGCACACAGAACCAGCGCGACCCCCAGTTTCGCCTTGGCATCGCCTTCGGCGTGTTCCCGGGCGGCGGTCAGAGCCGCGGCAGCGTCGCGAGTTCCGATCCTTCCCAGGGCTGTGGCCGCGGCGGCGACCACCTGCGGCTCTTTGTCAGTCAGGCTGGCGGCCAGGAGCGGCACGGCCTGGGCGTCGCGGCGCTGGCCCAGGCTGTCGATGATGCCTGCTTTCGTCAGTCCCGTCGTCTTGCCCAGGGCGTCGCGCAACGCCGCCCCGGCGGCCGGATATTCCATCGACTCCAAGGCGAAGCGGGCCGCATGGGACGTCTCCGCGTCGGTCAGCAAGGCGGCCAGGGCGGGAATCGATCGCTCCGTGCCGGCCGTTTTCAATTCTCGGCACGCATTGCACTTCTCGGCAACGCCCGCATTGGAGCGGAGAACGCCCAGCAGCGTTTCCTCGGCCGGCGACGTTTGTGCCGCCAACGGCCGAATTGCGGCGGCCGCAGCCACAACGGCGATGAATATGGCAATTGATCGAATTCTCATAGCAATGCTCCCATTGGCAAATCTCAAATCTCAAATCTCAAATCTCAGATTTCAGATTTCAGATTTCAGATTTCAAATCTCGACTCTCGACTCTCGACTTGCTCAATACCGCCAGGGCTCGCGGGCGGCCATCGACAACAGGCGGTTGGCGTCCGGCGCGTCGGGGAACTCTTCCTTGTGCGGGTCCCATTTGAGCGTCCGGCCCATGCGCATGGCAATGCCGCCCAAGAGCAACATGCTGGCCGCCCGATGCACGGTTTCCGCGTCGCTGATGGTCCGCTGCCGGGTACGGATGCATTCCAGGAAGTTGCCCGAGTGGCTCGTCGAGTAGTAAACTCCGGTGCCGCTCATGCCGGGCGTTTCCTTGACGATCTCGGGCGGATCGGAGAAGAACTTGCTGCGGTGGACGGTAATCTTTCCTTCCGTGCCGACGAAGCACGCGCCGCCTTCGTCCCAAGCCTGACCGGGCGGCGGCGAGCCGTAGACTTCCACGCCGTTGGCGTAGCGGAAGACCGGCTTGCCCTCTTCCAGGCGGATTTCCACGGGGCCGGTGTCGTCGGCCCCGACTCCCCATTGCACGATGTCGTAATGGTGCTGACCCCAATTGATGTCGCCGTAGCCGAAGCGATGCGCGCCCGTGTTGCCGTCGTAATCGAACCACGGCAGGCAATTGACATAGGCCTCCCAATTCACGTCTGGGGGAATGGCGGCGCGGCGGGCGGTGGAAGGCGGAGGACTGAGGCCGCCGCCCGTCTGGTAGGCATAGACGCGCTTGAGCTGACCGATGCGGCCGCCGCGGACCAACTCGACGGCGCGGCGGAACCGGCCGTCGTACTCGCTGCGCTGTTGCGTTCCGCCCTGGTACACGCGACCGTGCGCCCGCACGGCCTCGACCACCGCGCGGCCGGCGCGGATCGTCACGCTGGTGGGCTTCTCGCAGTACACGTCTTTGCCGGCGCGGACGGCAAGAATGGCGTTGGTGGCGGCCGCATGGTAGGCGGCGGCGATCAAGACGGCGTCGATGTCGTCGCGGGCGAGCATGTCGCGGATATCCCAATAGGCGCTGCAGCCCCGATAACCGGCCTTCGGCGACGTTGCGGCATAATGCGCGTCGACCCGGGCCTTGCCCTCCTCGGCCCGTTTCCGCTGCACGTCGCACACGGCCAGCACCTGGACGTCGTCGCGTCCCAGGTAGCCGCCGGGCAGATACGTCCAGGCGCCGCCGAAGAGATGTCCGCCACCCTGACCGCCCAGGCCCACGAAGCCCATGCAGACGCGATTGCCGGGCGCGACGGCGCCGTCTTTGCCCAGGATCGCCGCGGCCATCACCCGAGGCGCCGCGGCCGCCGCGGCCGCCGCGGCCATGCCCCGCCCCAGAAACTCTCGCCGTGAAGAAACGTGCGTTTTGTCCGACATGGAGGATCCTTTCTCGTTAGGTGCTTTGGCACTATGGTAGCATCGGGTCGTCACGGCTGCAAACAGTCGGCGGCGGCGAACTGAGGCCGCGTGCGCAAGTTTTGAAGTTGCGCCTTCGCTGACGCTTAGCTTGGAAACCCGGTAGTCACGAAAGCCCGAAAGGACGAAAGCCCGAAAAACACGGGGACATGGTGGGCTGGGGGTGAGCTAGCATCGCTTCACCCCCCAACGACGGCACGGCAAGAAGATAATGGACAGGAGGATAACCCAAACCTTCATCTTCCTGTCCACCCATATTCTTGTCGCGAAAATCATTGTTTTCGCAACAAAAAACCCCTCGCAGGCCGGGGATAATCGACCTGCGAGGGGCAAAAGACGGGATGTCGAAGGCGGCGGTCAGAACGTATCCATCGTGAAGTGGCAACCTTCGTAGTACCGCCGCGGCTGCGGATATTCGTTGTGCCACTCGCGATTGTAAACCGGGACCCGCATTTCCTGCGGATACCGGTAGTACAGATCTTCGGAGCTGCGGTAGTAGTCGTGGCCCCAGAAGTTCTGTGGATAGTAGACGTAGGGGTAATGGTACAAACGGTTCCAATCCTGGGTGTTGTACGCATGGCCCCACTGGCGATCGTAGGCCTGCTGGGCCTGCGCGTCGGCCGCACAGCACAGGGCCAGCAGCGCCCCCGCGCAACAAAGTAGAAGCACTGTCCGGTGGCTCATAAAACTCCCCCCTTCATGTGTAGCGAGGCGCGGACGCGTGATGCGTCGGCGGCACTCGCCTAAACACAGCATCGGCAGTCGCGGCGGCCCGCATTGAAGGAATATCCGGCAAAAGCCCTACAACCGGACCAGTCCCGGAATTTGAGATTTGAGATTTGAGATTTCAGATTTCAGATTTCAGATTTCAGATTTAGGCTGGCCGCAAGCCCTTCGCGGTAGCTGGGATACTGGAGTGCGACGCCCAACTGCGCGGACATCCGCGCGCTGGAGACACGTTTTTCCGAACGGTGTCGGTCCGCCGCCTCGGGCGCCGGTTCGCAGAACTGCGGCGGCGGGGCGCCCAACAGTTCGGCCAAGTAACGGCAAAAAGTACGGCGATCGACCGGATGGCCGTCCGAAACCAGGTAGGTGCAAGGCGGCTGCGCCCGCATCTCCGCCGCCAGAACCACGGCGGCCGCGTCGTCCACATGAATCAGATTCGCTTGGCTGTTTGGAGAAACTGCGAGGACTTTGCCGGCGACGATCTCCGTCGTGCGTGGCAATCGACCCGGGCCATATAGTCCCGCCAGTCGGAGGATGACGGCACGGCGGCCGAGCGGATGGGCCAACAGCAGTGTTTCGGCGGCCAGCAATGCCTGACCGGCCTCGCGCTGCGGGCGGCAGGGGGAATCCTCATCGACCCAATCGCCTGCCGATTCGCCCAGCACACTCGTGGAACTGATGAAGATGATGCGCCCGGTGCCGGAGGGCAGTGCGGCCAGTACGGCGCGGAGGCCCTCGACGCAAACATCCCACCGCGATTGGCCGCCACCCCGGTGGTATCCGACCGCATAGAGCACCGTTTCCGCTTGCGGCAAAGGCGGCGAGGTTTCGGGCCGGGTCACGTCGGCCAGGATGGGCCGGATCGCTTGCCGTGCAAGTTCGGCCGCCTGGGCCGGGTCGCGGACCAGGCCCAGAACCTCATGGCCGGCGGCCTGCCACCGCAGGGCCACGCGTCGGCCCAGATATCCGCATCCGACGATCAAGCGGGTCATTTTCGCTACCTGGACCGCTCCGCTAAGGGGCCGTAAGAGAGTAAGTTGATCAATCATCGTGGGATTGCCAATCCGTCCTACAGGCACCTGGCCGAGTTATTGTCTTGCTGGCCCTAAGGCATCGTCCAAGGGTTCGGGCGCTTGCCTCCCTTGGGACGAAGATTCGAGATACGCGGCGAGCATGATCTGGGCCGCCAGTTTGTCGATTCGCCGCTTCCGCTGCTTGCTGGTCAACTCGGCCCCCAGCAAGAACTGCTCGGCGTCGTGCGTGGTAAAGCGTTCGTCGAAGAACTCGACCGGCACTTTGGTCTGTTCGCCGAGCCACTGGCCAAAGCGGCGGGCTTCGCGTGATTTCTGGCTCTCCCGGCCGTCCAAGTGGACCGGAAGCCCCACCACCCAGCGGACAATCTTCTCTTCCAGGGCCAACTGTCGGAATCGTCGGGCGTCCAACTCCGCGTTCCGGCGGGTGTAGCTCTCCAACGGACTGGCAATCTTGCCTTCGGGATCGCAGACGGCGATGCCGATCCGCACTGTGCCGAAATCAATGCCCGCAATGCGGCCTGTGCCCAAACTCATCCTTCACAGCCTCTCATGCACGTAGTGGCCTTCGCGGAGCGCGGGGAGCGGTTGGTTCAGCCCCAGCCAATAATGCAGCGTTTCGCGCACGACGGTGCAAAAGGCCTCGAAGTCCAGCGGTTTGCGGATGTAGCTCTGCGCGCCCCAGCGATAGGCTTCGACGATGTCGTCGTCGAGGTCGGAGGAGGTCAGCACGACAACGGGCGGAAAGCGGCCCCGCTCCTCCCCCCGCACCCGCCGCATCACCTGCAGCACCTGCAGCCCGTCCATCTTCGGCATCTTCAGGTCTAACAAGAGCAAGTCGGGCATCTGCCGGCCGCTCTTGTACTTGCCCAGGCAGAACAGAAAGTCGATGACCTCCGCCCCGTCGCGCACCACGTCGACGCGACACCTGGTTCCGCTCTGCTCCATGGCGCGGAGAAACAACGTCACCTGCATCGGGTCGTCTTCGGCCAGTAGAATCGCTTTCTCGGTCATACGCCATCTCGCGCGCTGATACCCCAACCGATCCCCTGTTTCTATGTTAGTTGTCCGGTGCAGAGAAAGCCATTCCCCCCAACAAGGCGGGTTGCGTCCCGGAGCATTGGACGCCGGGGTGCGGATGGGCTAGAATCTGTTTTTCGTTTCACTCACCTCATTTGGAGAACGGTTGCCATGTACAGCGCGCAGCGACGATTCTACCGCACAACCACCCTGATGATTCTTGCCGCCCTGCTGGCCACCGGCGGGGCGTCCGGCGCCGCGCCGCCCTCCTGGCCGCGTTTCCACGGTCCCAAGGGCGACAACCTGTCGTCCGAGACCGGACTGCTGGCGCGCTGGCCGCAAAACGGTCCGAAGCTGCTTTGGACGGCCGGGGGACTAGGCGAAGGCTATAGCTCGCTGGCCATCGCCGATGGCCTGATTTTCACGGCCGGCAACGTCGACGGCAAGACCCAAATCACCGCCTTGGACATGGCCGGCAAGGTCCGCTGGACGGCCGAAGACGGTCCGGCCTGGACCGCCGATCATCCTGGCACCCGCAGCACTCCCACCATCGACGGCGAGTATCTGTACTACGAGAGCCCGCTGGGCGAGTTGGCGTGCCTCATGGCCGCCACAGGCAAAGAGGTCTGGCGGGTGAACATCCTCAAGAAGTTCGGGGCTCCCAACATCCGCTGGGCCCTGGCCGAATCGCCGGTGATTGACGGCGACCACGTGTTGTGTTCGCCCGGCGGACCGAAGACCACCGTCGTGGCCCTGGACAAGAAGACGGGCGCGATGGTGTGGAAGTCGGCCAGCGCGGGCGATGCGGCCGGCTATGCCACCCCCGCCGTGGTCCAGTTCGAGGGGCTGCGGATCATTCTCACCCTCACCGCCAAGGCCCTGGTGGGCATCGACGCCGACAGCGGCGAACTGCTCTTCCGCCACGAGCACGAGACCAGCTACGACGTGAACGTGCTGACGCCCATTTTCCACGAGGGGCAGGTGTTCATCAGCTCCGGTTACGGCTCAGGCTCCGAGTTGGTGCAACTGGCCCGGCAAGGCAAAAAGGTTTCGGCCAGCCGGCTTTGGCAGAGCAAGGAGTTGGACAACCATCACGGCGGCGTGCTCCTGCTGGACGGCGACCTCTACGGCTCGGCGTTCGGCGGAAAATGGGTCTGCCTGGACTGGAAGACGGGCAAGACCATGTATGCCGACCGCGGCGTGGGCAAAGGCTCCTTGACCTACGCCGACGGAATGCTGTACACGCTGAGCGAGCACGCGAAGGTGGGCCTGGTCAAGGCGACGCCCGAAGGCCACAAGGTGCTCAGCCAATTCACGCTGCGCAAGGGCGGCGAGGGTCCCAGTTGGGCACATCCGGTCGTGTGCGGCGGCAGACTCTACGTCCGGCACGGCGACTTCCTGTACGTCTACGACGTGAAAACTGCGAGTCGAGAGTCGAAAGCTGAGAGTTGACGGGGGTCGCTTGCCGGTTCGCCTTCCCCCGGATTATTCATGTAGGGTGGGTCGAGGTCGCGCAAGCCTATGGTGGGTCTCGCAAACCGACCGACTGTTGCGCAGCGCTGTGTCACAAAGCGACAAGTTGATAAGCGACCGAAGACCCACCAGAACCAAGGTTTGCTCGACGCCACCCTACAGTTTATGAATAATCCGGGTTCCCTCACTGGATCGCCATGGCGCGATACCACAGGGATTGCCAGTAGTTCCGATCCAACTCGTAGACATTCACCGGCGCATCGTGCGGCGTGTCGTCGGGCAGGATGCCGAAACGCCGCATCTCGCGCAAGTACTCCGGCCGGGGACGAAAGCCGGGCATGTCGAATCGCTTGATCTGGTCCAGTTTCCGCTTGGCATCCTGGATCGCCGCCAGGATCTTGCGGTAAGCGTCATCGGACGTGTCGGCGAAGACGGCCTTGCCGCACGACTGGAACCCGCCGGCCCGGATCGCCAAGGGGGCCGACAACAGGAGCGACTTTTCGGGCCGGGTCAAGTCGTACAGCAGGTGGCGGCAGTAGTGGCGTTGCGGGTCGTCGGGCCCCATGCCCTCCCATGGCGCATGGCCCGATTCATCGCTCACCGTCAGGGGCAGCGCCCGCGGACCGCTATGGCATTGGCCGCAGCGCGTCTTGAGCATTTCCGCCGCGGCGAGCGTGCTGGGCCATTGCAAATCGCCGCGATCGAGTCGGTTCTCGGCGTATCCGCCCAACATGCCGGAGCCTAAGGCGGCATACGTGCCCGGATAGGGCGCCCCGGAGTCGATCCACAGCCGCAGCGTCCGCAGTTCGAGATCGGTCAGCCGGGCCGCGTGGTGCGTGCCGTCGGCCAGTTTCAGCAGGCGGCTGGCCGAGCTGCCGATGGTCCGCGGCGGCCGGTTGCCGTAACCGTTGCGGCCGTCGGCCACGAGGCTCTGGGCAGTGATCGTGGCGTAACTGATGCTGTAGACCGGGCCGCGGTCGCCGCTGAGCGCGATGCCGCCGGCGCGCCGATCGCAGTCGTGACACGGCAGGCAATGCCGATCGAGGATCGGCTGAACGTCGCGGGGGAAATCCATCACGTCGGGGACGTCAACCAGCGGCTCGATTTTGCTCGGACCGCGGCGCAAGGCCGCCAGGTTCGCCGGCCGCACTTGCGGGGCCAGCGTGCGCTGCTCGTGGCAGCCGATGCAAGTGGTGGTTTCGCCGGGCATGAGCGACATGAAACTTTGCATCCGCTTGACCGACAGGTCGTGTTCGTCCAGGGCGACGAAAAAAACGCTGCGCTGGGCCGGCACTTCCAGGTAGGCCGAGCCGTCGGCCTCGACCGGCACCGTGCCCAGCACGCGTTCCAGGGTGAAGGTGCCGCCGTAGCTGATCGGCTCCATGCCGCCCGTGAAGTTGATCGGCTTGGGCAGCAATTCCAGCACCAGCAGCTTCTTGATGTCGCCCGGCCGCACGCCGCCCATGTTGCGGCCCTGGTAGACATTGGCCACGATCAGCCGTCCGGTGTCGCGCGACCAGTCGGCCAGTTCCGGCATCGCGCGTTCGCGGGCTCGGGGCAGCAGCGGCCGCGGCTGGCGGCATTGCAGTCCGTTGCGGGCTTCTGCCGGCGGCAACTGGTAGACCGTCTGCGTTTGGCCGGCCCCGTCCAGCAGTTCGATCCGCGCGTCGTGGGCCGCCAGGAACGCCGTTTCCGAAAAGGCCCAGGGATCGCGGAAGCCCGCGTCCTGGGTGATGACCCGGGCCGCGCTCTGATCGTCCGGGCCCCGCCGCGGGTCGACCACCGTGATCCGCCCGGCGTGTTCCGTCTGGCCATGACCGGGCGAAAACGAGGCCACGATCTTCGGCGAGCCCGGGATCGGCTTGGCGTCGATCATCACCGTGCCCGGGTGCATGTTGCCGTAGAACACGGTCTGCCGGGCGCCGTCGGGCGTGGAGATCCAGAGATGATGGAAATTGACCTGGCTGCGATCGACATATTCCCAACGCGTGTAAAGGATCTGCCCGCTGGGCATGATCCAGGGCGAATTATCCTGCTCGGTATTGCCCGACACGGCGCGGATGTTCCGGCCGTCGGCGTCGCAGCGGTACAGCACGGCCACCTGCGTCAGCCAGCAGTTGACCCACCGCTTGCAACGGCTGGAGACGAACAGGATGCCGTCGTCCGGCAAATACACCGGCTCGAAATCATCGAATGGGCCGTCGGTCAACCGCCGCAGCCCGGAACCGTCGACCCGGATCTCGTACAGGTGATAATGCTCGGTCCCGCCGGGCCGATAGGAAAAGAGGATTCTCCGGGCATCGTAATGCACGACCGGATCGCGGATGCCGCCTTTGGGATCATCCAGCAGCGTTTTCAGTTGTCCACTGCGCAGATTGAGCCGGCACAATCGGCCGCCGTCCAGGTAAGCGGGCCGCGTTCCGCTGGGCGTGGCTGCGGCGTCGGCGTAGTAGCCGAAATTGGCGTACCAGTGCTCCGGCAACGGACGGTGGACGCAGAACACGATCTCGTCGACATCCTTCATCGGTCCTTGCCGGAAGTCGCTGAGCAGATCGCTCCCGCCGAGGGAGGCAAGAATCGTCAGAACGGCCGCAGCAGATGGCATCATGTCGTTGGCCCTCACCTATGGCAGGAGTCGGAGGCGCCTTCGCAAAGGCAGGCAGGTCGCACCAGCCGTCATCATATAGGATTTCAGCGGCCGGCGACAGTCGGGCGACGTGGCCGGGATCGGGTGCCACTGCCGGCTTGTCCAGCAGTGCAGAAGGACACGGTTGGGCAAGCCAAGCGTGGCACCTCCGCAGTGGCTCAACTTATCGCCGGGTCCACGCCGGCGCGGCGCAATTTGTCGCGGGCCCGGCTGAGAATGGGCCCAATGCTGTTCTCCGACATGCCTACCGCCATGCTGATCTCCTGGTAGGTCTTTCCCTGGAGATGGTACATCCGCACGACCTCCGCCTCGGTGTCCGCAAGGCCGGCCAGCATCTGTTGCACTTCTTCCGCCCCGCTGACCTGCCGTTCCACGCCGGCATGGGGATCGGGAATCTCTTGGGCCGGATGGGAGGCGGCCCCTTCCTGCAGCCGAGCGATGCTCTTGTGCGCCAGCATCTGCTGGACCACGACCCGCCGCGCCACCACACTCAGATAGGTCGCCAGGCTGCTCTGACCGCGGAAGTTGCGCAGCACGGCGAAGTCGTTCTTGATCGTTGCCAGAAAGACCTCGGCACACAGGTCGTCGCGATCCTCAGGCCCCAGGCGGACACTGCGGGCCTGGGCCGTGTGCCGGATCACGTGATGCACCAGTCCCAGGAACCGGTCGACGAAATCTTCCCACGCCCGTGGCTTGCGCTCCAGACAGCGTTCCAGGAGGTTTCGGTCAATCTCGGAAAGTCCCACGTCGATCGGTCCTCTCGTGAGAAGGCCTGTTGTGGCGGACAGGTCGAAGAAAACCTGCTCGCCGCCGACGGGCGCAGTCAATCGGCGCCGGCCAGCTCATTCAACCGATTCTAACCACTAATCAGCCAAGAAACAAGGGTTCTCGGTGACCGTTCAGGGGAACTGCAAGGTCGGGAATTCTTCCGCGCGCGGGCCGATGTCCGCACCAGCCCGACGCGCCAGCCAG
>JBEKZQ010000199.1:0-11046 GCA_049509675.1 Thermoguttaceae bacterium
ATTAACAATCCGTCTTACGTCTGAATGCGGAAGTTATTCTTTGCCGGATCGGTAGGCGCCGGCCCCCAATCTGTCGGCCAGCATCAAGTCTGCCGGGCAGTGTCGCCGGGCATTGTTTTTGTGCTCGTTTCGGCTATGATCGAAGGTGCTAATTCTTCCAAGGGCTTTTCGCATTGGCCAGAAGGCCCTGCTCAACGACGCGCATGGGTGGGCTTCGGCCACCCTGTAGTACCTTCGTTTCCTGGAGTGATTTATGACTGAGAAAGCTGTCCTCTGTATTGACGGCCGGCAGATCGAGCTTCCCGTAGTGATCGGCACCGAAGGCGAGCGGGCCATCGACATCTCGCGACTGCGCGACCAAACGGGGCTGGTCACCTATGATCCCTCGCTGGGCAATACGGCGGTGTGCAAGAGCGCCATCACCTTCATCGATGGCGAAAAGGGCATCCTCCATTACCGCGGCATCCCCATCGAGCAGTTCACCGACAAGCCCAACTTCGTCGAGGTGGCCTGGATGCTCATTTTCGGGCGGTTGCCCAAGAAAGAGGAGTTGGATCGCTTCAGCAGCCGATTGACGGCCAACGAACTGTTGCACGAAGGCGTCAAGCACCAGTTCGACCACATCCCCCCGGACGCTCCGCCCATGGCCATCCTTTCGGCCACGTTGACCAACCTGGCCTGCTATCACCAGGAGTTTTTGGCCGCGGGCGATCAGGAGTCGTTGGAGGAAGCGGCCGCCCGGCTGATCAGCAAGGTCCGCACGATCGCCGCCTTCTCCTACCGCCGTTCGCTGGGGTTGCCGTTTATCTATCCGGACCCCAACACGCGGTACTGCGCCAACTTCCTGCACATGATGTTCTCGATCCCCTATCAGCAATACTTCGTTACGCCGGAAGTGGAGGATGCGCTGAACCTGGTCTTCATCCTGCACGCCGACCACGAGCAGAACTGCAGCACGTCGACGGCCCGGGTGGTCGGCTCGGCCAAGGCCAACCTGTTCGCGTCCTGTGCGGCCGCGGTGTGCGCGCTGTGGGGCCCGCTGCACGGCGGGGCCAACGTCGAAGTCCTGGAAATGCTCCAGCGCATTCACGAGGGCGGCGTCTCCCCCCAGGAATGCCTGCGATTGGCCAAAGACAAGACCAATCCCTTCCGGTTGTTCGGCTTCGGGCATCGCGTCTACAAGAATTACGATCCGCGGGCGAAGATTCTCAAGGCCGTGTGCGACAAGGTCTTACAGCAGCTCAAGCGGAGCGATCCCCTGCTGGATATTGCCCGAAAGCTCGAAGAGATCGCGCTGCAAGATCCGTATTTCCTGGAGCGGAAACTCTATCCGAACGTCGACTTCTACAGCGGCATCCTGCTCCGCGCCATCGGCATCCCTACGAACATGTTCACGGTCCTGTTCGCCATCGGTCGCCTGCCCGGCTGGATCGCGCAGTGGAAAGAGCAGCACGATGATCCGACGAGCAAGATCCTGCGGCCGCGACAGGTCTACATGGGCCCAACGGAATCCGCCTACATTCCCATGGAACGACGCTGAGAATTGGCAGGTTTTCGCTTGATCTCCAGCAGCACGCTCTCGGACTCCCTGCCCGGCAGCGGATAACTGGCCAGCTTGCGCAGTTCCAGACCATGCATCAGGCCGTAGTGCCGCGCTTCGCCTCGTTCGTCTGCCCAGGCGGGACCTTTGAGCACCAGCATCCGCCCAAAGGCGCGCCAGTGCGGATGGAACCACTCCAGCAGCTTCCGCAGGCGGGCGACCGCGCGCAGGACGAGCGTATCATAACGAGAGCCCGCCAGCAGATCTTCGGCCCGGGCATGATGCGCGGGCAGGTCGAGTGCCAGGCGGGCCACGATGTCGGTCACGGCCCGCGCTTTCTTGCCCACCGATTCGCACAGCGCGATCTTCAGATCGGGTCGCACGATGGCCAGCACCACGCCCGGCACGCCGCCGCCCGTGCCCACGTCCAGCACCGTTTCGCCCGGGGCCAGGAACTGGGCAAAGGCCAGGCTATCGACCAGGTCGCGGGTGACGAACTTCTGGTAATCCGTGTGCCGCGTCAAGTTGAGCTTCGCGTTCCACTCCCACAACAGCGCACAGTACTGCTCCAACCGGGCAATCTGGGCCGCGGGCAAATGGATCTGATGTTCGGCCATCACGCCGGCCAGATTCTCGGGAGGGGGATTCACGGGCGGTTCTACGGGGAGTTAGAATGGAAAGCGAGGCGACCATTCAGCATACACAATGCCAAAGCCGGGCGGGAGGCTCCCGACACTAGCCCGAGGCGCCAGCGAGGGAGAATCGCCGCAAATCCCTCGCTCGCGCTTCGGGCTAAGGATCCGTAAGAGAACAAGTTGATCAATTATCGTAGGACGGATTGCCAATCCGTCCTACAGGCAACTGGCCAGGTTATTGTTCTATGAGCCTGGAACGCGAAGAGTACGTCGAACAGGTCTACTTTTTCCGTACGCTTCGCGAGCGGATGCAGCAGTGCATGTCCACGCAGGACCTGCTCTCCGCGATCCGGCAGGAGATCCTCTCCACGACAATGCTGCCCTACGCCATCGATTTCATGGGCAGCGAGCTGCGACTGACGGGCGGGTTCGCCACGGCCATGGCGCACTTGCCCCATTACTTCACGCCATTTCAAACGTACGTGGTCTCCGAGGCCGAACGGGCCGAAGGTCGCTTCGATTTCCGCGTGGCGTTGGAGGTGTTGGAGCGGGAGGCCGACTATCGCAGCCGGGGGGCCTCGCCCCAGGGCGTCTTTCTTTATCAGTTCGAGACGCTGTGCCGTAATCGCCTGGGCTACGAGCGCGGCCTGGAGGCCATGGCCGGCGACGAGATTTACGATGCGGCCTGGCGGGAGTGGATCCTCATGGTCCGCCGGCAGGTGGGGCTGGTCGATTTCGCCGACATGATTTACGTCCGCAGCGAACTGTATCGCAAGACGCGCGGCGAGGCCGAGAAACCGATCCTTTTCGGCGAAAAGGAGGGCAAGATCGCCTTGGCCAATCGCCGCAAGGATCCGTTGTTTCTGTTTGCGGCCCTGGCCCGGCACTTGGGCTATCCGTCGGTGCCCCGGCCTACCGTGGAGGATACGCATCGCGACCAACTGCCCGCGCTGACGCGCAAGTTCGAGCGGCTGGAGTCGCGGGTCAAGCTCTTGGAAGAAGAGCTTCGCGGCGGCATCAATCTTTCGCGCTATTATGTCGACAAACCCGCTGGGCCCGGCGAGGGAAAGTGACGAGAAGTTGACGCCGGCGCGGGGGGATTATAATCTGCCCTACTTGGGAGTACCGAGTCATGCGTATCCTTTCCCTCGTTCTTTCGCTTGCCGGTTTCGCGTGGCTGGCCGCTGACGTGCGCGGCGAGGAAGGCATTCCGCCCAAGGTGCTCGCAGCGATCAAGAAGGCCACCGTCTTCGTGAAGGTCCAGGTCGAGGGCCAATCCTATAGCGGCTCGGGCTTCGTCGTGAAGGTGGATGACCGCACCGCCTACGTCGTGACCAACCACCACGTCATCGAACCCCGACTGGTGGAGATTGTGGCCGAGTGGCGGTCGGGATCTCGCAAGCCGGCCGCCCCTCGCGGTCCCTATTTCCCCACGCAACCTCGTTCGCGGAGCGCGCCGCACACGTACATGCCGCCGATCCCTGCTTCGCCTGCGCCCGGCATTACGCCGCGATTCATCCTGCGCACGCTGAAGAATGCCGCAGTTACGGTCGTTTTCCACAGCGGCACGCCGCAAGAACAAGCGCTCCGCGCCGATGTGCTGGCCGCCGATCCCGAGGTCGATCTCGCCATCCTCAAAGCCGTGAACGTCAAGCAGTTGCCGGTCCCCGTCGATTGCAGCGCGGATGTCGAGCTCAGCGAGACGATGCCGGTCTACTCGTTTGGCTTCCCGTTCGGCCAGGTGCTGGCCACCGGCAAGGGCAGTCCGGCGGTCACCATCGGCAAGGCATCCATTTCCAGCCTGCGCCTGGACGATGCGGGCGAGCTGGCCTTCGTGCAAATCGACGGCGCGCTGAACCCCGGCAACAGCGGGGGGCCGGTCGTCGATGCCCGGGGACGACTCGTCGGCGTCGCGGTGGCCACCATCAAGAACAGTACCGGCATCGGCCTGGCCATTCCTTGCAAGAAGGTGCCCCAGATGCTGGAATGCCGCCTCGGGCAGCCCCACTTGTCCCTCGCCCACGACGCCAAAGGCGCCGCGACGATCGAGGTCGAGGTCAACCTGATCGACCCATTCCACAAGATCAAGTCGGCCGAACTCTGTTACCTGTCGACCAACAAAGCCGAAGAGAAACGCAAGCCGGCGGAGCGGTTGAGGACCTTGCCCGGCTGCCATCAACGTTCGCTGAAGATTCAGGATCAGATGGCCTCGGGGCAGTTGCCCGTGAAGAAGGGTTTGAGCCAAATTCATATCTTGTACCAGGCCGTCTGCGTCGATAAAGACGGCCGGCAACGATTCACCGCCAGCGCGGAGGAGACGATCAAGCTGCCGGCGGCCCAAACGGCCCGGCAAGGTGCGCACGCCGCCGCCAACAACGCCGCCGAACCGTCTGAATCGCCGGAGGACCTTGCCGCACTGGTGAAGGACTTGAACTCGGGCGATCTCGGCCGCCGCGTCCGGGCGACCATGCGACTGCTGCGGGTGAAGCCGAAAGAGCCGAACCTGGCGGTGGCCAGCGCCCTGGAACGCGTCCTCCTGGAGGACGGTAGTTCCCCCCTTCGGTGCAATGCGGCCCAAGACTTGGAGAACTGGGGCACAACGGCCAACATTTCCGCACTCCAGCAGGCGGCCCAGAAGGACTCCGACCCGGTCGTGCGGTCCTGCGCGACAAAAGCGATCGAAGCGATCAAGCTGCGGAAGTGACACGGCCGCCATCTTGCAATCTCCCTCGGGGCATGAGAGAATAGGGAGATTAAGTTGACCCTACCGCTCTTTCGTCCAAGGGATTGACTCCATGAAATGCTGCATTGAAATGGCTCGTTGGTGCCTGATATCGACCGCCGGAGCGGTGTTGATTTCCCTGGGGGGTATCGCCCAGGCCGCGGAAACCAAGGAAGCTCCAAAGCCGGCGGCCGAGGCTAACGACGCCAAGAAGGAAGCTCCAAAGCCGGCGGCCGAGGCCAAAGATGCCAAGAAAGAGGCCCCCAGTGACAAGTCCAAGCCGGAGGCGGCCAAGACCACGCCGGCCGCCGGCAAGGACGCGGCGGACGACTCGGCCAAGACGCATCGCGTCAAGAAAGGCGAATTGCGGATCGAGGTCACGCTCGACGGCGCCGTGGAACCCGCGCAGACCGCGGAAATCATCTTGCGACCCCAGGAATGGACCACGCTCACGGTGCTCAAGGCCATCGAGCACGGCACGGCCGTCAAGCGCGGCGACCTGCTGCTGGCCCTTGATCCCGAGAAGATCGATCGCGCCATCAACGAACTTCGCAACGAATTGCAACTGTCCGAAATCGCCATCAAACAGGCCGAGCAACAACTCGACGCCTTGGAAAAATCCGCTCCCCTGGACAACGAACTGAACGAACGAACGCAGCGCATGGTCCAGGAAGACTCCAAGCAGTTCAACGAAGTCGAGCGTCCCATGTTCCTCAAGTCCAACGATTTCATGCTGCAAATGTCCAAGGATATTGTCGAGTACGAGGAGGAGGAGTTGCGGCAACTGGAAAAAATGTATCGCGCCGACGACCTGCGCGAAGAGACCGAGAAGATCGTGCTCAAGCGGGCCCAGGACGCCGTGAAGCGGGCCCGATTCAGCCTGGAGCGGGCCCAGGCCGCCCATGACGAGGCGCTGAAACTCACGCTGCCGCGGCAGGAGGAGAAAATCAAGGAACTGACCCAGCGGACGGCCATCGAGTTCCAGCGCACCAGGATCGTATTGCCGTTGGTCGTGAACAAGCATCGCCTGGAGTTGGAGAAGCTCAAGGTGCAGCGGACGCAGGCCGACGAGAAACTCAACAAGTTGCTGGCCGACCGCGCCTTGCTGACCGTCGTCGCGCCTATGGACGGCATCGTCTATTACGGCAAGTTCACCCGCGGCAAGTGGTCCGCCGGCACGCAGACCGACCCGCTCCGCCGGGGCGCCACGGTCATGGCCAACGACGTCTTCATGACCATCGTCCAGCCGCATCCCCTGCTGCTCCGCGCGGGCGTGCCGGAGGCCCAGGTCCAGAACGTGCGGCCGGGGGTGAAGGGCGCCTTCGAGCCGGCCGCACTGGCCGGCACCAAGCTGCCGGTGGTCGTGGCCCGCATCTCCGCCGTGCCCGTCGCCGCCGGCAGTTTCGACGCCCAGTTTACCCTGTTGGCCGACCCCCGGGCCGACGCCCTGGTGCCGGGCATGACGGGCGAAATCCGCCTGCTGGCCTATCAGAAGTCCGATGTGCTCTCTGTGCCGCCCAAGGCGGTAATGACCGAGGACCAAGACCCGCAGAAGCAATTTGTCTACGTGCAGGGCAAGGACGACAAGCCCGAGAAACGCCCCATCACGGTCGGCCGCCGTAACGACAAGCAAGTCGAAGTCCTCCAGGGCCTTTCCGAGAACGACCAGGTGCTTTTGGAAAAGCCGAAGTAGTTTTCAGTTTTCAGTTTTCAGTGTGGACTTTTGCAAAACGCTGCCTTGAGATCCCCCCTCTCCCTCCGGGAGAGGGCTGGGGTGAGGGGGACAGAGGCGAATGGTTGTTCCCCGTATATCCTATCTCTCCCGCCACCTCCCGCGACGATTGTCGATCCCCTCTTTCCGAACTGAAAACTGAACACTGAAAACTTCACACTACAAAATGCCGAACCTCTTGTCTCGTCTCCTGATCTTGTCGTTGTCTGCCTGCGTCCTGGTGTTGCCTTGCGCCGCCGCGGAGACGCCGGCAGCGCCGGTCCTGGAAGGCCCCAAGCCGAAAGCGGTGGCCGCCCCGCCGCGCGAGCAGATCGACGCAGCCGTCCAGCGCGGCATCGCCTTCCTCCTGAAACGCCAGAACGCCAACGGCTCGTGGGGCTCCTCGCGCAGCTCCCGGCCTATGGAGGTTTACGCGCCCATTCCCGAAAGCCATCATGCCTTCCGGGCCGGCGTGACGGCCTTGTGCGTTTCGGCCCTGATCGAGACCGGCGGCGGCCGGCCGGAAACCGAAAAGGCCATCGACCGCGGCGAGGCCTGGTTGCTGGAGAGTCTGCCGTCGCTGCGCCGCGCGACTACCGACGTCATGTACAACAACTGGAGCCATGCCTACGCCATCGACACCTTGACCCGCCTGTTGCGCCGCCACCCCCAAGACGCCGAGCGCGGCAAGAAGATCCGCGCCCTGATCGAGCACCAGATCGGCATGCTTGGGCGGTACGAGTGCGTCGAGGGCGGTTGGGCCTATTACGACATGAAGTATCAGACCGCGAAGCCCAGCGGCCCGACGATCAGTTTCGTGACCGCCACGGTGCTGGTTGCCCTGGACGCGGCCCGGCAGGCCGGCATCAGCGTGCCGCAGCGGCTGGTCAACCGCGGCGTGGCCTCGATTTTGCGGCAGCGAAAACCCGACTTCAGCTACGACTATGGCGAATATCTCAAGTATCGGCCGATGATGCCGATCAATCGGCCCGGCGGCAGCCTGGGCCGTTCGCAGGCCTGCAACCTGGCCTTGCGCTTGTGGGGCGACCGGCAGGTGACCGACGCCGTGCTCCAGACCTGGCTCGATCGCCTCTTCGCCCGCAATCTGTGGCTCGACCTGGGCCGCAAGCGACCGATCCCGCACGAATCGTGGTTTCAAGTGGCGGGCTACTTCTTTTATTACGGGCACTATTACGCGGCCTTGTGCATCGAGCAGCTTCCGGCCGGCGAGCGGGCGGCCTATCAGGATCAGTTGGCAACGGTGCTCTTGCGGGTACAGGAGAAGGACGGCTCCTGGTGGGATTTCCCGCTCTACGATTATCATCAGCAATACGGCACCGCCTTCGCGCTGATGTCGTTGGCCCGCTGCCAGCACGGCAAGTGATTGCAGATATTAGATCTGAAATCTGAGATCTGAGATCTGAAATCTGAAATCTGAAATCCGAGATCCTCATGGTCCGTCGGGTGCCACTGGCTTGCCAGTGTCTTCCCTGCCAGTTCTTGTAGCAACGAACCGCCGGAAACGTCTCCGCGCGATGCTCGCCGAACATGGTATCCATTCGCGCGACGGCAACCGCCATACTTGGCCGCAAGAGCCGTTCGGCAATAGCACGGGCGAGCCCGTGGTACCCGGCGCCGGAGAGTTCCTTGCCGGAGGAGTGGGCCAGCTTGGGTTGCCGCCAGCACCGCCGGCACATCTGCAAGAACCGCCGCGGCAGAATCATGTCGGCCTCCCAGTGCCGCTCCACACGGTTCGCCGGGTGCCACTGGCTCGCCAGTGCTTTCCCTGTCGGTTCTTGCCGCGATGAGCCGCCGAAAATGCCTCCGCGCGCTGCTCGCCGAACTGGAACCTATCAGCACGACAGGAACAACGATGCTTGGCCGCAAGAGCCGGTCGAATGAGCACGGGCAAGCCCGCGGCACCCAGCGAAGCGGCACGCCGCTCAGGAATACAGCTCCCACGTGCCGACGGCATCGAAGGCACTCTTGAAATGCTCGATCTGCGGGCCGCGGGCCGACTCCGGCCAGGTGATGGCTACCACGTCGAAACGCGCCGGGCGCTCCAGCAGCCCGTGACGCTTAAGGAAGGTCACCGCCAAGCGGGTCAATCGCCGCTGCTTCAGGGCGTCGACCGCCTCTTCCGGACGGCCGGCGTCCTGGCTGGTCCGCGTCTTCACCTCGACGAAGACGATTGTTGCGCCATCGAGCATCACCAGGTCCAACTCGCCCGGCAACAGGCGTTTGCCCCGGGCCAGGACTTTATAGCCCAGTCGCTGCAGAAAGCGGGCCGCCGCATCTTCGCCGCGCTGCCCGAGCGACCGGCGCGGCCACAGTCGCCGGCGCAAGCGCGAAACAAGAGCTAGCACGAGAGTTTTCAATGAGAGTGTTCAATGTTCTGTGTTCAGTGATGCAGTTCACAACTGACAACTGAAAACTGAAAACTGAAAACTACCTCCTATTTTCCGCGCTTGGCCTGATCGACGCGGCGCTCGCGGAGACGCACGGCCTTGCCCACGCGGTCGCGCAGATAATAGAGCTTGGCCCGGCGGGCCACGCCGCTGCGCTGCACGACGACCTTGGCAATCCGCGGCGAATGCAGCGGGAACTTCCGCTCCACCCCCTCGCCCTGCACGATGCGCCGGACCACGAACATCTCCCGCGTGCCGGTGCCGCTGCGGGCGATCACCACGCCGCTGAACAACTGGATCCGCTCCTTCTCGCCTTCCAGGATGCGGCAGTGGACGTCCACCGTGTCGCCGATCTCGAAGAACGGAACCTCCTCGCGGAGACTCGACTTCTCGACCAGGTTGATAATCTGTTGGCTCATGCTGTTTTCCTTTTTCGTATCATTACAAACTGTTCACACTACAAATCTTCCTCCAGCAGATCGGCCCGGCGCTGCCGGGTCCGCCGACGGCTGTCCTCCTGCCGCCAACGGGCGATCTCCTCATGGTTGCCATTGATCAGCACCTCAGGCACGGTCAGGCCGCGGTACTCGCGCGGGCGGGTGTATTGGGCGAACTCCAAGAGCCGCCCGGCGGCCGAAAACGAATCGCTGGCACTGCTGTCCTCATGTCCCAACACGCCCGGGACCAGGCGCATGATCGCGTCAATCATCACCATGGCGGCCACCTCGCCCCCGTTGAGCACGTAGTCGCCGATGGAGACTTCTTCCGGCTGCAACAGGAGCCGGATCCGTTCGTCAAATCCTTCGTACCGTCCGCACAGCAGCAAGATTCGCTTGTGCCGCGCCAATCGCTCAACTGTCAGTTGATCCAACCGGCTGCCCTGGGGCGTGAGCATAACCAGGTGGCCGGGGTCGTCGTGGCGGGCGCGGATGGCTTCCACGCAGTCCACCACCGGCTCGACCATCAAGACCATGCCCGGCCCGCCCCCGAAGGGGCGATCGTCCACTTTCTTGTGTTTGTCGCGGCTCCAATCGCGCGGGTTGTGCAAGCCGACCTCGACCAGTCCGGCGTCGATGGCCCGCTTCAACAGGCTCTGGCCCAGGTATCCGGAAAAGATCTCGGGAAACAGGGTCAAGAGGTCGAATCGCATCACTCGGCGGTGGGTTCCACGGCCGACTCGGTTTCGGCTGCTTCGGCCTGTTGCCCCTGGGCGGGTTTGGCCGCGGTCGCAAGCGGAGCCGGCCGGTTGCGAACCTGGGCCAGCCGCGCGCGGGCCAGCCGCTGCTGCTCCAGGTGCGTCCCCTCGGCGCCGTACTTCTTGATCAACACCTGCACCTTGTCCGACGGCGAGGCGCCCACGCTCAGCCAATACTTGATCCGCTCGCCGTTCAAGTTCGCCCGCGCGTCGGTCTCCGGCACCATCGGGTCGTAGGTGCCCAACTCTTCCAGGACCCGGCCGTCGCGGGGACGGCGGATGTCCATGGCACAGATGCGATAGAAGGGGCGATGCTTGCGGCCCAACTTCTTCATGCGAATACGTACTGCCACGCAATCCTCCTCGTAAATAGGTTTATGCTCTGCAATTTCAGATTTCAGATTTCAGATTTGAGATTTGAGATTTGAGAACTACGATGGTTTTTCCCGCTGCTCGCGTCTCTTGCGGCGCTCCTCTTTTTCCCGCAATTTCCGCTGCCTAGCCTTCTCTTGCGGCGTGAGCCGCTTGCCGGTCCCCTTTTTCTGCTTCGCCAATCGGCCACCCGGATTGAGCATGCCGCTGGACTGGAGTTGCTGCATGGTCCGCATGCGATCGCGGATGCCCATGCCCAGCATCTTCTTCATCATGTCGGCCATGCCGTCGAAGTTCTTCACCAACTCGTTGACTTCGTGCGGTTCGACGCCGGCCCCGGCGGCAATGCGGCGGCGACGGCTTTGATCGATGAGCTTGCTCGGATTGCGCCGTTCGGCGGGGGTCATCGCATCGATAATGCCCACGAACCGCCGCATTCCCCCCTCGGCATCGACCCCCTCCA